>PBWI01000062.1 GCA_002728195.1 Chloroflexota bacterium | reverse complement strand
CTAACTGCATACCCATCCATTGCTGAATTATCCAACGGCGGTATGTTTATTCTAGATCTGACGTTTTCTGCTATCACCAATCCCAGTGAGTCTGTTATGGGAAACGTCCCCACATCGAGAGTGGAAAATACTCGCAAAATTTGGTGGCGCGCTTCTTCAACGCTCAACATGTCTTCGTGGTGATGTCCGTGAGTATGTGTAGTCATTTTTGAAATTCGATCTGGCCTACCTATGAAAATCTCTCAGTGATTCCGTATTGGTGTTCCAAGGTTTTCACGATTTGATTATTAGCTCTATCTATTTCCTTTGCTGATAGAGTCTTTTCAGAAGATTGGAAGATCACCCTTACTGTTATCGAATGTTTTCCATTAGGAACTTCATTGCCCTCATATTTGTCTATAGGAAAAGAATCAACGACAAGTCTATTTTTTAGAATAGTTTCAACAATTGAATGAGAGTTGATGTCGTTACTTGATATTAGGGCCAAATCCCTAAAAGAAGAAGGGTAACGGCTCGGTTCTTCATAATCGACTGATTCAATGGATGTCACTGTTCTAATCTCTTCCAAATCTAGATGAAATACTATTACCGGGCTTGGTTTGATGTCATAGTGTTCTCGCAATTCTTTCCTTAATTCTCCCACCTGGCCTATGAGCACCTTATCAAGATAAATATCAGCAACTTTTCCTTTTTCATAAATGTCTCTTTCAGCTTCCACAAAAGAAAGATTTCCAGCCAGACCAAGGAACATGTATTCCACAATTCCTTTAGCATCGTAAAAATCCATAACCCGATCAGATTCACCCCATAAATTGGCTGAACTACTAAGGCCCGTTATAGCACCAACTATTTCTTCCTTCTCCAATGGCATCGAATCTATGTTGTCAGTCTGCAAAGGGTGAAATACTCGCCCAATTTCAAACAATTTCAGTCCACTATTCTGATCTATCCTTCGATTTCTGNNTAATGTCTCCAGAAGNTTTGGCAGTAGGGTAGGGCGTAAAAAACTTCTAGAGGAATCCATTGGATTAGCAATCTCTATAGCTTTGCCATCCNCNGGGAGTGATTTAAATAAATTTATGGTCTCCAAATCCGTNGTGGAGTAAGATATCGTTTCATTCATCCCTGCTGAAACTAGTTTATCCCTTAGATGTTCTCGCACAATTTGACCAGTCTGTGTTACCTGAGGTGGTATCGAAGAAGCAAGGCTGCTGGTAGGCAAATTGTCGTAGCCATATATGCGAGCATACTCTTCTATAACATCATCTTGTATGGAAANATCGGATCTCCAAATAGGAGGAATAACATTTATAACTTTATCAATATCAGATTCAATTTTGTTGAATCCTAGATTTTCCAATATTTCCCAAACAGATTTCATTGGCACGTGAATACCCAATATTTTTTCGAATCGTGTTTCGGTGATCTCAATGGAAGGAAGATCCGGGATAGAAGGAGAAGTATCAATGATGCCTTCGGCGACAACTCCTCCACAAATCTCTTTTATAAGATAAGTAGCTCTTTTCAAGGCCAATGGGGCTAATTCATGCCGTATATCTCGCTCGAACCGATAAGAAGCTTCAGTGTTAAGTCCTAGAGCCGTCCTCGTCGATCTTGTGTTAGCGGCATCAAAATTTGCAGCCTCTAGAAAAATATTTGTAGTTGTTTCATCTATTTCTGTGTTAGTACCACCCATAATTCCGGCCAATCCAATTGANTTGGAAGTGTCAGCAATCACTAGCATTGGGGGCTTTAAGGTCCTNACCTGAGCATCTAAGGTCTCCAAGGTTTCATTATTGGATGCCTGCCTAACTATAACTTCTTCTCCGTCAAATTTATCAAAGTCAAAGGCATGTAATGGTTGGCCGTATTCAAGCATCACATAATTTGTGATATCTACAACGTTATTTATTGGTCTTTGGCCCGATTTGGTGAGCGCATCCTGCAACCANATTGGAGAAGGTCCAATCGTGACATCTTTAATAAAAGAACCCGTATATCTGNGACAATTTTTGGGGTCTTGAATTGTTACTTTGACCTTATCANATATNTGGATGTCTCCCGATTTATATGAGGATTCCGGTTCCCTAACTTTCTTNCCCTTCAAGGCTGCAATCTCAAAAGCGGTACCTAATATAGATAAACAATCGGGACGATTAGGAGTTAACTCAGTCTCAATAATACAATCAGACAATAAATCCTTGGCTGAAACACCTACAGGGGTTGAAGGATCCAAGACTAGAATGCCTCCATCATCTTCTCCTATCCCCAACTCAAGGGATGAACAAACCATTCCTCTTGACTCTACCCCTCTAATCTTCGCCCCTTTCAGAATTTCATTTTTACCTGACCTAGGATTAAAAAGGTTGGCCCCTTCTCTAGCAAATATTATCTTCTGACCAAGANTCAAATTAGGNGCNCCACAAACCACAGTTGCTCTTTCNCCGTCACCTAGATCAACTGTAGGTAACCTTAATCGGTCCGCGTCGGGATGTGGAATAAGTTCAACTACTTCCCCCACCACTAGAGACTCTGGATCCCAATGTTCTCCTATATACTCTATTGAGCCAACTTCCAGACCTGCCATAGTCAAGGAGTGGGCCAACACATTAATTTCGTCTTCTATATCTACGTATTCACGTAACCAAGAAATTGGGATCTTCATAAATATGAGCCTATCGGGAAAATTGTTTTAAGAATCTCACGTCGTTTGAATAGAATTGTCTTATATCGTCAATGCCATGCTTTAGCATGGCAATTCTCTCAGCTCCCATTCCCCAGGCAAAACCACTATATATCTCGGGGTCATACCCTACACCTTCCAAAACTTTAGGATGCACCATTCCTGCCCCCATAATCTCTATCCAACCTGTATGCCCACATACCCTGCATCCCCTGCCCTCGCATTTAAAGCAGTCAATGGAAACTTCGGCTCCTGGCTCGACGAATGGAAAAAAATCGCATCTGAATCTGGCTTTTCTCTTGTCTCCAAAAATCCTTCTGGCAAATTCCTCTAAAGTACCCTTAAGATCTGCGAAGGTTATGTCCTTATCAACTGCCAAACCTTCGATTTGGCAAAATTGCCACTCATGTGTGGCATCGGTGGCTTCATATCTGTAAGTCTTACCTGGTACAACCACCCGTACCGGCGGATTTTGAGATTCCATAGTCCTTATTTGCATGGGGGATGTGTGCGTTCGCAAAAGCAATGGCCGAGATCCATCTGGTAATACCCTGTCTATCCACAAACTATTCCACATGTCTCTGGCCGGATGATCTTCGGGAATATTAAGTTTTTGAAAATTATAAGTATCTAATTCAACCTCTGGACCTTCTATAGTCTGAAATCCCATTGATTCGAACACTTTGCATATTTCTCTCACTGTCGCCGTGGTTGGGTGGAGAGTACCAGATTCAATATTTCTGCCAGGTAGAGTGACATCTAAGGAGTTTGTTCCACTTTCCGACTCTATAGTGCTATGTCCTTCCAGATAAGATTTATGAGCTTGATATTTTTCAGTTAGCGCATTTTTCAAGGAATTTGCCTTGCCACCCGCTTCTCTTCTTAAGTCAACCGGCAATTCGGAAATACCTCGTAAAAGCCCAGTGACCTTCCCATTACGTCCTAACTGATCGACCCTCCATGATTCAAGATCAACTAGAGAAGCTATTTCAGTCAAAGCAGACACAGCCTCTTTTTCAATATCATCTTGAAGTTTTAGATACGAATCTTGATCCATTGTATTTTTTGTAGTCCATCTAATGTGGTTGATCAAATATAGGCACAAATTATACCGCACAAACCAGAGTTAATCGGATATTCGTCGAAAATAACCGTCCACTGCAAAAATGACAAGGGTCTATGCCGAACATATGAACAATTAGGACGGTATCGTTACCGAAAAGTTAGTTCTTCAGTAGTATGCAGATATATTTATCTAAGAGCACCGTGAATTTAGAGCAAGCAATCCAATTTCAGATTCCTTTAATAAGTTAGATAAACGAATTCTTTCTTCTAACAACCACTCAAACTGAACGTCACACCCTGCAATTGGGCCGGGGTAATACCTTATTTCTTCGTTTAGTTCTCTTAGTCTCTTCTTACAATTCCAAGTCATAGCCTCACACCACTCCTTATCATTCTTCAGTCTTCATCATAGCAAAAGTTGCCTACAAGAAAGTTCCCAGAATTTAGTCAAAACTAAGCTACATGTTTTGGGTTCTGTCTTTATAATGTAACCCTGCAACCAGAATTTGAAGAGGGTCAAATAAACGTGGATATAAGCCAGCTAACTGATTCTACCTTAGTTGGAGCCGTCACGGCGGGGCTGCTTCTAACTATCTTCTTAGTTTTATCAATATCACTCCGTTTGATACTAGCTATAATTTCGAGACGTATTAATAAAGAAAACAGCGACCGTCTACTCCTAGTATTTATTGATTCCATTAAAGGTCCGGTCGTATTACTTGTTCTGTCTTTAGGATTCCTATTTGCTTATCTCACACTGGCTCAATTGAACAAGGGAATATTCATATCTCTAAACAATACTGATGTTTATGCATTCCAAATTTGGAAGGTATTAGCGATTGCTATCACAACTTTTACAGTTTCTCATTTAACTGATCGCGCAATCAGATGGTATTTAAGAAATATAGCTGCCAATACTTCTACCACCTTAGATGATACTTTGCTGCCCATATTCAGGCGAGTATTACCAATTACCGTATACGCTATCGGAGGTCTCATTGCAGTCGATAGTATAGGGATTTCTATTAGCCCAATCCTAGCAGGATTGGGAATTGGAGGCTTAGCTGTCGCATTAGCTGTCCAACCTACGTTAAGTAATTTCTTTGCTGGGACATATGTTGTCACGGAAGGAGAATTGAAACCTGGCGATTTTATAGAGTTGGATGGAGGCCCTTCCGGCTATGTTGAAAGCGTGGGTTGGAGAAGTACGAAAATTCGAAGCAGGTTTAATAACCTTGTAATCATCCCAAATTCCAAAATGGCTGAAAGTATAGTTACAAATTATTTCAGCCCGACCCCCGCCATGAATGTGATAGTTACCTGTGGAGTCAGCTACGAATCAGATATGGAAATAGTTGAAAAAATAGCTCTCGAGGAAGCTAGCGAGTTAGTGAAAAATTCACCTCATTCGATAAAGGATGTTGATCCGTTTTTCGGATTCTCAAATTTTGGAGATTCCAACATAGATTTCTTCATTTTTATACAGGCCGTAGACCGAAATGGTACATTCATATTGAAAAGTGAACTAATGAAACGAATACATTCGAGGTTCACCTCTGAAGAAATAGAAATTAATTATCCTGTGCGTAAACTACTTTTGCCAGAAGAAATAGACGCAGAGAGTGTACTAACTATAAAGCCCGAGGAAAATTGATTCATTAAAAATAATTATTCAAGTTAATCTTTTTTTGTGAAAAAGATATTGATTCGCATAACCAGCGAATCTGCCAAAATGGTTTTGTGCCCAGACTCGCAGGCCATTATCAGGAATGTTTTCACTGTTGCCCTCCAGGTAATTCTCTCGAAGCACTCGTTTTATCCAGACATCCACTGGAAATGCTTGAAGCTTATCCATTGAAAATAAAAGAACGCAGTTTGCAACTTTGTCGCCCACTCCGGGGAATCTTATTAGCTTCTCTAAAGCTTCCTCGTAACTTAGGCTTCGATAATATTTAAGGTCCGTCTCTTCTTCAACGAGCATACTTGCCGCCTTAGCTACGTACTTAGCTCTAAATCCTAAACCGATGCCTCTCAATCCGTCTTCTCCAAATTGAAATATTTCACCCGGGGTTGGGAAGGCATGAAATTCACCGAACTGATCTATGATTTTTTGACCACAATTTTCAGACATAGCAGTTACCAACGATTTTATTCTGGGAATATTGTTGTTGGCTGAACAAATGAATGTAACTAAGCATTCCCACGGATCTTGTCTCAGTATATGCAGGCCATTATATTGTTTTTGGGCCTGGTTAAAGTAGTCATCTATTGACATCTCAGAATAGATAAGTGAAAGGTCATCCTCGAGGCGAAGATATTTACCCATGGCATCTTCGCCAAAAGCTGTGCTATTCCCAAATTCACAGTAAATTTTCTCTTCGTCCTGAGTAACTCTGATTCTAGTGCCTTCCACTATGCCTTCATTAACGGAAGGATTCTCTAATTTTTTCCACCTGAAGGCTTGCCCACTGTATAAAGTTTCAGTAATGGAATATGGGAATTTTGAAATTAAGACCAAGTTAAATACCTAACCAAGCGGAAACTACACCTTCAACCTCTTGAGATTCTGGACGTTTAATTTCCATCTTAGGGAGAGCTTTTATAAATCGATGGCCATACCTACTATTTACTACTCGACTATCTAAAATGAAAACTGTTCCCCTATCTTGATTTGAACGAACCAATCTGCCGAATCCTTGTCTAAATCGGATAATAGCATTAGGTAAGGCATATTCTATAAATGGGTTTGCATAGCGTTCAGATCTAGCAGAATAAACTGGATCTGTAGGGACTTCAAAGGGAAGACGGGTTATTATCAAAACTTGCAATGAATCCCCCCTGACATCAATACCTTCCCAGAAAGATGATGTGCCTAACAGAACCGTTTCAGGATGTCTTTTTATCCTTTCAATTAATTGCCTGGGAGTCCCGGACATACCTTGAGCAAGTATATCCAAATGCTCATCAGAGAATTTTTCTTTGAGCAACCTGAAAACTGATCTTAGGGAAGAATATGACGTAAATAAAGCCATCGTTCTACCGCCAGCTGCTATTGCCGCGTTGTAAATATTCTCTGCTACTTTTTCCTCATAAAAAGGATCCCTAGGATCCGGTATATCGCTAGGGATAACCACAGTCGCCAAATCTTCATATGGAAATGGGGATCCTAATAGCAACTCGTGTTCCGGATTAATACCCAATCGTTGTTTTATATGATCAAACCCACCATCGGTACTCAAAGTAGCGCTAGTAATCACCACCGAAAAATCTTGTTCAAAGAGTTCATTGTTCAATCTTTCAGACACCTCTATGGGCGCACCTGACAAAGTTGCATAGTCAGGATTATTGTCTGCGGCAACCCAATAGACATACTCATCCGTTCTTTCTACCAAAAAATGCTTTAGCAATTCATTAATTTCAATGATTGAATTTTGTGTGTGCTGGATATCCCCTAATATTTCTGAGACATTTCGATTATTTTCGTACTTCTCTAATGTCCGGGAGGTGTTTGTTAATGATTCATTTATTGAAGAAATTTGAAACCGAATATCGTCACCAATTAAGATCATACCCTCTAATGCAGGCCCCTGATCCTCGTCTTGAACCCTGTATTTTTCTGACGGACTAAGGAACTTTCCTGTGGAATTCGGATTCTTCATAAGTTCCGTTGCATGAGAAAACAAAGAGTTGAATCCATTTTGCAAATCTCGGACATAAGAACCAATTTCTTCCCCACGATTAAGAAGATTCTTTCTGTCCTCAGAATTAATTTTTAATGGCTCAATCAATCTTTCCACCTGAGAGAACAAGGAATCTCTTCCCCGTAAGTGGGCCAAGGATTCCCCTGCCAAAGAATGTGACAAGTGGAATCCAAATGCCTGTGTAGCTTGATCTTCAAGGTGGTGAGCCTCATCTATTATCAAAGCCCCGAAATCCGGCAAGACTGAGCCGGAAGAATTAAGATCTGCCATAAGTAAAGAATGATTTATAACCACCACATCAGAATTACCTGCCTGTTCCCTAGCTTGCTTTAGGAAACATTTTCCGTTGTCGCCTCCACACATCAGGGCTCCTTCTGCATTTAATCTAGACCATAGGAACCTGTGCTGGGAGCGTGATAAATTTAATTCCGCCTGGTCTCCTGTTTGGGTGGTATCCAACCAGACAATAATTTTGGCTATTAAAACAGTTTCAGCTTTATCTAGCTGATCCCTCGATGCAAAATTACGAAACTTTTTAAGGCAAAGATAGTTTCTCCTGCCTTTTAAAACTGAATAGCTTATTCTGGTATCAGAAGAGGTCTCCATACCGGCAACTATTTTCGCAGCTATCGGCAAATCTTCTTCCATCAGTTGATCTTGTAAGCTAATTGTATTGGTCGAAACCAATACTCTTTCTTTTCGGGTTTTTGAATATTGCATAGCAGGAATTAAATAAGCCATGGACTTACCAACACCTGTTCCTGCCTCTATGACAGCTGTTGATTCTCCTTGTAAGGCATTTTTTACCACAATGGCCATATCTAGCTGTTCACTACGCTGCTCAAAGCCTGGCAGCAATTCAGCAAGTGACCCATGATCTGAAAACAATTCATCAAGATCAGATGATTCTGAATTAGGCTCAGCATTCGGTTCCGATATTTTATCCTCAGATATCACAGAAGGTATTTCATTGGCGTTTGCTTTCGCAGAGGTAAGTTGCTCTGCGAGAATTATTTGTAAAACAGGCAATGCACCCCAGGCGCCTTTTGCAGCCAAGTTATTTATTTGTACTAACGTCTGTAGTTTGATATTGCGCAAACGTGTAAGCAAATTTAGAAACAAACTCATGGTATTTTCACAATCTGCCATTGCTCTGTGAGCATTGGAGATATCCAAATCCAAAAATAAACTGAGCCCACTCAAGCTATAGTCAAGTTGAGTAGGATGCAAAATATAGGACATATCAAGGGTATCGAAAAAAGCGCCTTCCCACTTGAGACCAGATTCTTTAAGAAACCCAATATCAAAGCCAATGTTGTGTCCAATTAAAACCGAATCACCAATGAACTCTCCTAATTGAGCATTAAGGTCGTCAATTCTAGGTGCGGACTGCACGTCTTCTTCAGAAATACCTGTTAGCTCTTGAATAAACCTAGGTATTTTTCGACTTGGATCAACAAAGGACTGAAATGTCCGCTCAACGCCACCTTCATCAAACCTGATAGCAGCGACCTCAATGATAGCGTCAGACTTACTATCAAGACCGGTCGTTTCAAGATCGATAACACAGTATGTAATTTTAGTTTGATCAGTATTTTGAAGAAGCTGTGTCATATTAATTTACTTAGCTACTATAACCGCATAGCATTTATGTAAAAAGTCCCAGTCGTATATCATATATATGCAACAAAGAATCACCTTGGTGACCAATCAATGAGCAGCTACAAAAAAGAATCTCCAATAATAAAGCAACTCTCCGACACAGTGGGAGACTTCACTGTATCTATCCACTATGACCGTCGTTTGTACAAGCAGGACATAAAAGGTTCGATTGTTCATGCTGCAATGCTATGTAAACAAAACATCATAACTTTAGCTGATAGAGATGCTATCCAAAAGGGTTTGCTTGAAATTGAATCAGAAATAGAAACTGGCTCTTTCATTTGGAAACCTGAGTTGGAAGACATTCATATGAATATAGAGAGCCGATTACACGAAAAAATTGGNCCTATNGCTGGCAAACTNCACACCGCGCGCTCTAGAAACGATCAAGTTTCGTTGGACATGCGAATGTTTGNAAAAGAATCTATTGATACAATCACATTCCAGCTGGTCAAGTTACAGCGCATTTTATTGGACTTAGCTTCTCAATACCAAGACGTAATTGTCCCTGGATATACCCATTTGCAAAAAGCACAACCAGTCCTTTTTGCTCATCATCTACTCGCATATTTTCAAATGCTAGATAGGGATAAAATTCGATTTAGAGAAGCATACCAAAGAACCGATGTTTTACCTTTGGGTAGTGGGGCCCTAGCTGGTCTCCCATACGATCTGGACAGAGCTTACGTGGCTGAGGAACTTGGATTCTCAAGTATTTCCGCAAATAGCATGGATGCTGTCTCTGATAGAGATTTCGTGATTGACTATTTATCAGCTGCATCGATCTGTATGATGCATATTTCGAGGTTTGCCGAGGAATTGATTCTTTGGACCACGGAGGAATTTTCTTTAATCAAATTACCGCCGGAATACACCACAGGCAGCAGTATTATGCCTCAAAAAAGAAATCCCGATTTTGCCGAAATTTCTAGAGGGAAAACGGGCAGGGTATACGGTAATTTAGTGTCAATGTTAACAATTTTGAAAGGCCTGCCCATGACTTACAATCGAGATCTCCAAGAGGATAAAGAAGGGTTTTTCGATAGTCATGACACTTTGACCGCTGTTCTAGAGGTGTTTACGGGTATGCTCCCAGGAATATATGTAAACTCTGATAATGCAAGGCGTTCTGCAGAAGGTGGAATGGTTTTGGCTACTGACTTAGCGGATTATTTGGTCGCCAAAGGGGTCCCATTCAGAGAAGCTCATGGAGTTATAAGTAACCTGTCAGATTATGCATCTAGTCTCGATAAAATGTTTGGTGAGATATCCCTAGAAGAATACCGGAAATTCTCTCTTATATTCGAAGAGGATGTATATGAGGTCACAGTAGAGTCATCAATCAACGCCAGGAATACTATCGGAGGTACTTCTTTCAATATGGTTCAGCAAGCTATTGAGAGAGGTTATGAACAATTAGAAGAGTACGATGGCTAGATTTAAGTTATATCCATCTATACTGTCAGCTGACTTTGCACATTTGGATAAGCAAATAAAAGAGTCTGAAAAATGCGGCGCTGACGGCATCCATATTGATGTGATGGACGGACAATTTGTACCTGCAATTACTTTTGGGACTCCTATTGTCGAGGCGGTTCGAAAATCAACTGATTTGCCCATAGATATACATATGATGACAGTTAATCCAGAAAAACATTTTAAAGAGCTGATTGAAGCTGGGGCTGATTCGATCACAGTACATCATGAAGCGTGCCATGATCTGAAAACCACTTTAGAAGAATTGGGAAAACACGGCGTTCATAAATCTGTAGCAATAAACCCTGACACACCTGTGGAATCAATCTCAAATGTGATGAGTATGATAGACCAAATATTAGTCATGTCCGTTGTACCTGGTGCAGGCGGGCAATCCTTCATACACGAAAGTCTTACAAAGATTGCCACTTTGTCCAATGACATTAAGTCTCAAGGTCTTCCAGTATCGATCCAAGTTGATGGTGGAATAAATTCAAATACAATATCCGACACTGTTAAAAATGGAGCGAACATTTTGGTCGCGGGTAGTGCGATTTTTAATGATTCTTTTTCAATATGTGACGGACTATCGAAATTAAGGAATGCCATTTAGTGAATGTATTAGGGATAGAAACCTCCTGTGATGACACTGCAGCCGCAGTTATCAAAGACGGTAGAATAATTAAATCGAATGTTGTGGCTTCTCAATCCGATATGCATAAAAAGTATGGTGGAATCATTCCTGAAATCGCATCCAGAGAACATTTCACAGCTCTTATACCAGTAGTAAATGAAGCTCTTGAACAAGCGTCCTTAACCTACAAAAACATTGATGCAATAGCAGTTACTAATGGACCTGGGTTGGCAGGCTCCCTCCTAATAGGGGTCAATTCAGCGAAAGGATTAGCAATGTCTTGGGATAAACCGCTGATCGGCATAAACCATTTAGAAGGGCATATATACTCTGCGTGGCTTGAAGACTTAGAGCCAGATCAGAATGCAGGGTTTCCTATAGTTTGCCTGATAGCCTCTGGGGGCCATACTGACCTTATACTAATGAAAAACCATCTCGAGTACCAACTGATCGGCAAAACAAGAGATGACGCTGCAGGAGAGGCTTTCGACAAAGCCGCACGAGTCCTAGGCCTAGGCTTCCCAGGCGGTCCTGAAATACAGAAAATGTCTGAGGCAGCCAAAGATGAACTTGATCCTTTGCCAAGGCCTGAGATAAAAGCATCTCTGGATTTCAGCTTCAGTGGACTTAAAACCGCATTAGTCAGAAGGGCCGAATCAGAAGGATTTTATCCTATGACGGACAGTAATGGACCAAGTCATTACCAAACAACGGAATACTCCTTTGCCTTCCAAGAAGCTATCGTGGACTGTCTTTTACGAAACACTAAAAAAGCAGTTTCAGAAAATAGCGCCAAGGCTGTCATTTTGGGTGGAGGCGTTGCTGCAAATAGCCGGTTAAGAAAAAGAATGAACGATATTATGGACGTGCCAGTATTCACTCCCAGACCGGGGCTATGTACCGACAACGGAGCTATGATAGGAGCAGCGGCATTTTTCAATCTACAAAATGGGTTGCCTGCCCAATTGGATATGGACGCAGTACCTAATTTGCGAATTGGCCTTACCTAGGAATAAAGATCCGTTCTTTACCAGATTCAGTATAAACATTAGTATCAATATTCCCAAGCAAATCGTCCATTAACTGCGTGAGTTGATGGTTTGATAAATTTTTCCCAAGGGGGAATTTTGTTGCTATAGAATTTGATTGAATTACGAGGCATGAATGATGAGCTTGCGAAAAATGATCGAATAGTAAAAAAGAACCCATCAGCGTGAATAGGGAAAGCGCGATTGTTTTCATCAGGAAGCCATCTAAACTAGCCATCGCAATGAAAGTAATAATAACCAGCATAGCAAGCCACAAAAAGGTAAATCTAGATTGCCTCTCTATAGATTCGACATAAATGGATTCCACAGACTCATATCTAATAAAGCCTTCTCTTTTTCCGTCTTTTCCAGTTATTCGATATGAGATACCATTTCCTGACGGATAAATCTGATGGTTTTCTCTTACATGATTTCTAAGAGCTTGCATATCTTAAGAAGATCCTCTTTCTGGTATATTAAAGCATATGTTTTTCTAAAGGTATTATAAATGGAAAGACCTGTTTCAAAGCCTATTGGTCAAAACTTTTTAGAACTAGATACCCCTGCCTTGATCGTTGACAGAAATCTTTTAAAGGCAAATATTGAATCTATGGCATCAGATGTTATGACCACTGATGTGAAATTGATCCCAAATGCGGCGACCCACGGAACATCTGCTATTGCACGTGCTCAGACCAATTACAATCCAAAATCTCCCATCTTTGTCGATACTTTTCAACAGGCAGAATGTTTTTTCGAGGCCGGATTTGAAAACATAATTATTCAGTCACCACCCATCGGTATTAGTAAANTGGAATCACTAANGCACCTAGGGGAGTCGCAAACATTAACGGTGTCAATTTCAAATGTAGCTCANCTGAATACATTAAAATTAGCCCANGGAAGTCACATTTCNGTGCTAATTAAGATTCCCAATACCTCGGACTCNGTGGGGGTAAAAACGCACGAAGATTTNATACANATCACCGAAGAATTGGCAAGTTTGGGACATTTACAGTACGCAGGGCTGATCACTAATGCCAATGCAATTGACTACATNGAACAAGCATGTGCAGNGTTATTATCTGCTGCCAAATATCTCGACAATAATTCGATTTCATCTGATCAATTGCTTGTAAACGCTTCNAATCTNTTGTTTCAAAAGGAAATTAAAAATATCTCAAAAGGAATAACTGGATTGATATCTGGTACTTACCCCTTTACTAGGAAGCCAGAGGAAACAGCCTGCTCAGTAATCAGCACTGTGATGAGCACTCCAGAGCCAGGAAGAGCATATGTTGATTGTGGTCAAAAAGCCATAAGTATCGATCATGGTGTCCCAGTAATCACCAACTACGCGGGCGCAAAGATAGAAAAAATGAGTGCTGAACACGGCTATGTCATATTTGATAGTAGCAAATTACAATTTCAAATAGGCGACAAGATTTTGTTATCTCCGGCAAGCTATTCAGATACTTTCAATTTGTACGACTTCGTCAATATCATTGAGGATGACAAACTGAAATCAGTGCTACCAACCAACTCNCGCGGTGCTTTTAAATAACTTTAGGAAAATTCTATGAAATTTGAGCAACCCAANATNGGNACCTCTATCGGTGAAATTGAAACTCCCAGTCTGATAATAGATCTGGAAGCTATGGAATCTAATTTTTCTGTGATTTCTGAAACCTATTCAGATAGNNCCTGCAAAATGCGTCAACACGCAAAAAATATTAAGTGTCCAGATATTCTCTGGCGTCAAATCGAAATAGGGGGAACACTGAATGGTGTTTGTGCGGCAAAGGTTTCTGAAGCAGAAGTTATGGTGGAAGGTGGAATCAGAGATGTGTTGGTAACTAGTGAAATAGTTGGNGAGGATAAACAGAGAAGACTCGCATATTTAGCAAAGAGAGCCGACATAAAAGTATGCATAGACAACAAAGATAATTTGAAGGCTTTATCTTCGATCACTAGTTCCATCGGATCAAGAATCGGAGTTTTGATAGAGGTAGATACCTCTATGGGAAGNGCTGGAGTCAGAACCCCGCAGGAAGGCCTAGAGCTGGCGATTTTAGCAGACTCTCTAGAATCTGTGGAATTTTTGGGAGTTATGAGTCATCAAACAGTAGATGGATTTGCCGATAAAGAAACGAGGTTCCTAGAGGGGAAAAAATACATAGACATGTGTTTAGAGGTCGGTAAAGTAATCCAAGATTCCGGCATTGAAGTAAAAGTTGTTTCATCAGGAGAGACATTTTCTTACGATGTGGCCCCCAAGATTTCNGGGGTAACTGAGGTGGANGGGGGAACATATGCGCTTATGAGCGGCCCAACCGCCTATATGGAAGAATTTTCCCTTGCGGGGAAAGTATTGACCACAGTAGTAGATATGGACGATACCCAACTCGTAATAGATGCTGGGATAAATTGCTTGGGCGGGCCTTTAGGAGTTAAACCCGGAATCGAGGGAGATAATAATTTAATCTTCAACGAGATGTACGATTCCTACAGTACCTTAATCAGAAAAGGGAATAAAAACTATAAAATNGGGGACACTCTTCTTATCGAAACTTCTCAGCAAGATATATTGGTGAATAGATGGGACCATTTCATAGGAGTGAGAGATGGTATTGTGGAAGTGATTTATGAGATAAGTGCCAGAGGATGCCATCAATAAAATATTTTGCCGATGTCAATTTCAAAATGGTTCTTTGCCGAATGGTACGATTTATTAAACTCCGTTGTAGAGTCTAAAGTTATCCCTTACCGACAATTGACAGCAGGTAAAAGCCAAGGGGACACATTAGAAATAGGAAGTGGTACCGGGGCAAATTTACCTTACTTCGTAGATACCAAATCACTGACTATGCTAGAGCCCGACACTCACATGGCCAAAAAACTTATAGCTCGTGTAAAGGCCTCGGGGAANAATGTACGAATAGTGAAATCTTCCGGAGAGCATTTACCTTTTGAAGACAATTCTTTCGACTCTGTCGTTACTACCCTTGTTTTATGCATGGTAGAAGATGTTGAAAAAGTGGTTTCCGAAATTCACAGGGTATTAAAACCNGGCGGTAAATTTTTCTTTTACGAACATATAATTGCTGAAAGTCTACCTGGTCGGTTGCTACAGNATTTATTGGATCCAATGTGGAAATTGGCAACCACAGGCTGCCATTTAAGAAGAGATATATTAGCCACTATAGAGGGTATACCTTATACGAAAATTGATCATCAAAATTTCAACTTAAATGTTGGAATCCCAATTACCATACCCAATATTGTGGGCTCAGCCTCTAAATGAACATGGATGCCAGAAATATCCATTCCCTTTTCGACTGTAGGGGAATTGCTTTAACAAAAGTTCCTGACGAAATCGGCGTTTCAGCCTCAGCAGTAATTTTTGATCGCTTCGGACAGGTACTCCTGCAAAAACGATCAGATATAGGATGGTGGGGACTGCCAGGCGGCAAGTTAGAAATTGGTGAGAATTTTCAAAATTGCATCGTTAGGGAAGTGAAAGAAGAGACTAACCTAGTGGTAGACCCTAAAAATTTAATCAAAGTTTATTCTGATCTTTCCGACTATACAGCTATTGAATATCCTGACGGAAAATTGGTTCAATACATAACCGCTCTATTTGTATGTAAAAAAATATCGGGTTATTTAAATCTTTCGAAAGAGAGTACTGATATCGGATACTATGATCCTCAAAAATTACCAGAACAAACATTATTTTCAGCGAANTTAAGGGTAAAGGATACTCAAAAATTTTGTAAGCGTAATCAAGGAGAGTTTGATGTCGTTAAATTGGAAGAACGATCCTGATCTTAGTNCCAAAAGTGATAAGGATTATTTGGAGGATTTAATAGAGTCGTTAACCTCAATGCTGCATTCAAATCCAGAAGATACAGCACTCCTATTCAAAAGGGGGAATGCATATCTAGACAAAGGTGTTTACCAAGAGGCTATATCTGATTATTCTTCCATACTAGCTATTAACCCGGAAGACCAAATTTCTCTTAATAACAGAGGTATTTGCTACAGATGCATTGCTGATACAGAAAATGCCATTCAAGATTTCAATGATGCCATATCTATCGATCCTCTATATCGCGATGCTTACAACAACCGAGGGATGGCTTTATCAGATAAGGAAGAATATACCGATGCCGTAGATGATTTCACCAAAGCAATATCAATTGACANTCAATATTGGTACGCTTACAACAATAGNGGCATGGCACTATGGGCCCTAGGAAATAAGGATGCCGCGGTAGCTGATTACGACATTGTGAGATCTTTGATGAGATCCTAGTTCTGTGAGTTATAAAGGATCCCTTTTTTACCCACAACATGAAGGGTTTTATGCGGGTCTATTACAGGTGGACCATCACATCTCAACACAACAGTGACTGATTCTCCTTCACGAAGTGGAATNGATCGTTCCCCATCCAATGCTATTGTGCAAGGGGAAGTATCAACTACATATGCCATTCCAGGCTCCATTTGGGCAACGCTTTTTATCCCAACCTTAGAAACATTTCCAGCCGTCACTGGTGCAAAGACAAATTTATTTGTGGGTAGAGGGTCTATCTCCAGATAAAGGCCATTCAAATCACCTTCTGGTATAGGCGAGGCCATGCCACCAATTGATGACAGTCCTATACTATCAGGTCTAGCTAATGCCAAGAAAATCTGNGATACGGTATCAATTTCCCATATGGCTCTGGCACCGACATGACTTTTTCCTGAAACAGCGATGTCAACCAAAGCGACATCAAGTAAATCCATTGCCATATCCCTGCTTTTATAGACGCTAAGCTTTTTGCATTTGGGGGCAGATTCTTCCTCATCTACTAAGCCTAATGCTATGGTTCCGGCCGCTATGCCCGCTAAAGTACCCTCTATAAAAAATGGNAAGACGTTATTGGTCCCGGTAGATAAAGGCAGTATCGGAATTTCACATGTTCCCAATGCAACAGCACGATTGGTTCCATCCCCTCCCAAAGTAACTATGGCCGCTACCCCCTCTTCTTTCATCTTTTTAGCCGCAGTAATGGTATCCAGTTCTGAATTAAAGATCGGCATTTCAAGAAAACTAACAGTAATCTCGTCTCCTACCGTCGAGGCGGCCTCTTGCGAAATACGACCATAATCNGGCATAAGAACCACTTCTTCAATTCCTACACCTGAAAGACCTTTNATAACCCTACGAACAATATTCACTTTCTCTTGATTGGAAACGAACCTACTTTGCGAAATAAGACGCCTTATATCTTTGCCTGCCGAAGGGTTCGCAATTATTCCCACCCTAGCCATCAGAATTTCTAAACACCTTTCCTTTTCAATGAAATTAATTGATTATAGTGTTTAAAAGGATAGATTGTTTATATGAACCGAATTAAAAGCGGATCCAAAGCCAAACAAATTAAGGTAAAGGAGGTGTCTTCTCTACTTTCCCAAATCTACGGGCCCATCCCATGGGAACCTAGATACAACGCCGCGGAAGAACTTGTGTACACCATTTTGTCACAACATACCTCNGACATAAATTCTGAAAGGGCCTTTTTAAATCTAATGAAAATTTTCGGTGATTTGGACAGCATCGCCGACGCGCCTANTGAGAAAATAGAATTTGCGATCAGACGGGGAGGTTTGTCAAAAACAAAAGCCCCAAGAATTAAGTCCATACTCAACGAGGTAAGGGACGAACTGGGATCCTTTGACTTGAGTTTTCTTTCTGAAATGCCCCTGCAGGATGCAAAAACTTGGCTGATTAACCTAAAAGGTGTTGGCCCTAAAACAGCTGCAATAATTTTATGTTTTTCTTTCGGTATGCCTGCAATGCCAGTGGATACACACATTTACAGAGTTTCGCAAAGATTGGCTTTANTAGGTAAAAAAATTTCGGCTGAGCAAGCCCATGATCTGCTTGAATCTATAGTGGAACCTGAAGAAATATTCCAGTTTCATATGTACTTGATCAAACATGGTAGAGATACCTGCAAAGCTCAAAGACCAAGGTGTACTGACTGCACACTTACAGACCTCTGCCCAGCTTACAAAGAATATAGGTGAAGTTTTATTTATTCTAATGTACTAGAATATATGTCCTCGAAATTAAATATCTACACGATGAAGGTTTGACATGAAAGTAGGAATAATTAATGTTACGGGTTATGCGGGAGCGGAAGTTGCTCGGATACTGAGTAGACATGAAGAAGTCGAAATAACCTGTGTAACCGGTCGAAGTGGAGCTGGAAAAAATCTTGGAGATATATTTCCTCANCTTTCAAATTTAGACATGGAAATATCACCTGATGTAGACAAAAGCGTTGATTTTGTATTTTCAGCATTACCACATGCTGCTAGCGCTGAAGCGCTAAAAGATGCCGTATCGTCAGGAATTAAAGGTGTTGATATCAGCGCTGATTTCAGGATTAGGGATTTAAACACCTATTCTGAATGGTATGACGTTGAACATCCTTGTCCTGAACTTATGGAATCCAGCGTGTACGGATTGCCTGAACTGCATCGATCTGCAATTAAGGATTGTCAAATCGCTGCCAACCCAGGTTGNTATCCTACTGCTTCCATTTTGGGGCTNGCGCCAGCGTTNGAAGCTGGAATTATAGAACCTGAAGTTATTGTGGATGCAAAATCAGGGGTGTCTGGGGCAGGCAGAAGTTTGTCANTNAAGATCCATTATTCTGAAGTAAATGAAAACATAAGCGCTTATGGATTGGATGGGCACAGACATATGCCTGAAATATCGCAAGAATTGGACCTGCTATCACAACAGCATGTCAATTTAACTTTCCTCCCTCACTTAATTCCTATGACTAGGGGAATTCTTGCGTCTTGCTATGCCCCATTGAAGGATAGCTACATTGCAAGTGCCAAGGATTTAAAAACGGAAGTAAAATCCTTATACAAGGATTTTTACAAGGATGAAAGGTTTACCCATGTGGTAGATAGCCCCCCTATGACGAAGCATACATTAGGTAGCAATGATTGCATAATTTATCCCACGGTCGACGTTAGGGCTGGAAGATTGATGGTTGTAAGTTGTATTGATAACTTAGTCAAGGGCGCAGCGGGACAAGCCATTCAAAACATGAACATCATGTGTGGTATGCCTGAAGACTCTGGTNTAAATCAACTAGCTATATATCCATAGTATTTTTCGACTAAATAATCGTTGCTCTCTCAAACTTTAGGACATAGACTATTTAGTGTTGTTCGGCTCTCGAACAATATTTAATGCTTAACTAGGCCCCATCGTCTAGTGGTCAAGGACACCGCCCTTTCAAGGCGGAGATCGCGGGTTCGAATCCCGCTGGGGTCACCAACAATTCCGCAAGAGGCACGTATTTTGCAATTTAAATCCCTTGGTTTAGACGATAGGCTAATGAGAGGTATCACTTCAGTAGGATATGAAACCCTCACCCCAATACAAGACAAGACAATTCCAATTTCAATGGAAGGACGTGACGTCCTTGGCCTTGCACAAACAGGTACAGGTAAAACAGCAGCTTTTGCAATACCAGTCCTGGAAAAATTATCAACTGGCTACAACGGAAAGATACGAGCTTTGGTAGTTGCTCCTACGAGNGAATTAGCCGACCAGATCCACGACAACATATCCCAACTTAGCTCCTCCATGAAGACCAAATCAATCACATTATATGGTGGAGTATCGAAAAACCCTCAAGATGACAAATTGGCAAAAGGAGTCGACATAGCGGTGGCATGCCCTGGGCGTCTCCTAGATCATATCCGGGAATCGACTATTGATTTATCCAGCATTAATATTTTGGTATTAGATGAAGCAGACACTATGTGTGATATGGGTTTTCTTCCTGATATTCGACAGATCATTAAACACCTCCCGAAGAATCGACAAACACTATTTTTTGCAGCCACCATGCCCAAGGAAATTCGTAACCTAGCAAAAGATATACTGAATGACCCGACGGAGGTTCAAATAGGTGTGATCGCCCCAGCGAAAACAGTTTCACATTCTCTTTACCCTGTTACCGAAAAATTAAAACCAACCTTGTTTTTTCAGTTAATTGAAACAACCGCAACGGGTCAGGTAATAGTGTTTACAAGAACAAAGCATAGGACAAAAAAGCTTTTCTCCGAACTCGAAAAAAGGAAGTACAAAGCTGCTGCCTTACAAGGAAACATGTCCCAAAATCGGAGAACTCAATCAATCGAGGGGTTCAGAAAAGGTAAATTTGACTTTCTTGTTGCTACCGATATTGCCTCTAGAGGTATAGACATACCAGATGTATCCCATGTCATTAATTATGATATGCCAAACACTGTGGATGCTTATATACACCGAATTGGCCGGACGGGTAGGGCAGAAGCTCTTGGCCAAGCGATCACAATTACTACTCCTGACGATGAATCAATGATAAGGAAGATCGAACAAGTATTGAAGTCCTCTATAGAAAGAAAAAAAATNGATGATTTTGATTATGGTAATCAGCATTCTTCAGNGGAGCGCAAAAAATCAGCCCATAATAGGGATCGGAATAACCCGTTCAAATATCGCAAAAAATCCTTTAATCAGAAACAGAGAAATATCGATTCCAGCAGAACAAAGAAAACTGTGGGCTAAAAGCAGTACCAAATTTTTAGTCAGATATCGCTGAATACACCAAGGAACGCAATTCTCTACGCACATTAAACTGACTAGACGGNAATAGTTGGGTTAAAAAGACGACAGCCAAATCTTCCACTGGATCAATCCAAAAAGCTGTGCTTGCAGCCCCACCCCATGCCAGTTCACCTATACTTCCCGACACCTGTGATGCTCCAGGATCTAGTAAGACGGAAAAACCTAATCCGAAGCCGACTCCAGTATAAGAGGTTTCGCTCCAGCGTCCATACGCACAACTTCTCAAATCTCCACCATTTACCAAATGATTCGAACTCATCAAATCCAAAGTCTTACGACTGATTATCCGATTATCAACAGCGTCCCCACCATTCAGAATCATTTTGCAAAAAGACATGTAATCATCCAACGTAGAAACAAGTCCCCCTCCCCCCGAAAGAACGTTTGGTCTATGTAAATATGTACCGGTGACAGCATCATCCACTAATTTTGGTGGTTCTGATTCATTGTACTCGTAGCAAGATGCTAAACGTGACTTTTTATCAGCAGAAACATAAAACCCTGTATCAACCATACCCAATGGTTCAAATATTTCTCTTTGAAAAAATTCATCCAGAGTTTTGCCAGATATTACTTCTATAAGATGACCACAAACATCTGTAGACACAGAATAATTCCAAGCCGTCCCAGGNGAAAATTCTAAAGGAATACTGGTTAACAGTTCTACAAATTCCTTAAGATTTCCTTGTGATTCTTTCTCAATACCTAGCTCCCGATATGCGTGGTCTACATTGGTACGCTCCATAAACCCATAGGTGAGGCCAGATTGATGAGTCAACAAATCACGTATGGTCATTTCTCTTTCAAGGCTACTTGTTTTGAAATTTCCTAACATACCCTCTTGGTACACTTGAAATTTACGAAAAGATGGTATGTACTCTGAAACTGGGTCGTCTAGTTGAAAAAGTCCCTTTTCGTAGAGGGTCATTAACGCTACAGATGTTATCGGCTTAGTCATCGAATATATACGAAATATGGTATCTCGATTCATCCGTCTATTGCCTTCTCGGTCCATCAATCCCATACTAGACACATAGCCAAGTTCGCCTCTCCTATATATTCCCATCAAGGTTCCTATATATCGGTTAGTGTCTAGGTAATTACGCTGTAAATGCTCATCGATAAAGCAAAGCCTTTCTGGCAAAAATCCGAAATTATTCATGTTTTATTACTCTTTACTAACTCCAAATTTNCTCTTATGGGAATTTTTGGCCAATATCCTTATTTGATTTGAATATATACCCTTACAACCAAAACTAGACTTTTAATGTAGTATCCAGCGACAATTATATAGAAGGTTGTTTCCATTCTATTCGCGATTAACTAGTGATGAGAATTACATTTGTACAAAAAGTCTTTTTACATATTACTCATCTACTTTTCTTTGATATTTTGTCAAGTTGATTCCTCTAGTATCACGCAGGATAGCAGCTATATTCTCAATTCGCCTACAGCTGAGACAATCAGTAGCTACAACAGCCCTGATAAGATAGTTAAAGCAACGGTGCAAGCTCGACTAAATAACTTTGAAATTAGCCAGGCGGTAAATAAACAGTTATCACTAGCGTTAACAGCAACATCTATTGCTATTAATGGAACTCCTACTACCACCAGCACACCTTCCCCNCTTCCTACAGGTACTCCAATACCAACCGTTACGAACTCTCCCACTCCTCTCCCCACATATACCCCCTTGCCGACTTATACTCCTATACCAACTAATACTTTGATTCCTCCTACTCACACCCCAGGACCAACATATACCCCTTCCCCTGAGCCGACTACGACTCCGACAAATACTCCGACACCTACGCTCCCTCCAACCACTACTCCAACATCTANCGCTACTGCGATGAATGTTTTAGAAACCGCTAACAAAAAGGTGGTTAGAATCATNTCCGGAACAAGCGGCGGCAGTGGAGTATTGGTATCAAGTGGGAATGACCAAACTACTCTGGTCATCACTAATAAGCACGTTATAGAAAATCCTGGAAACATGCTCATTGAATTACATGATGAAAGCAAATATGAGGGTCTTGTCCTTTTCGAAGACAAAGAAATAGATATNGCTGTAATTGAGATAAAAGCCGGTAACTTAGCCTATTTCCCAATAATCCTCGNAGGTTCAACCCATATCGGAATGGATGTATATGCTCTGGGGTACCCACTCAACGCCAATTACTCTGTTACTTCGGGAATTGTCTCAGCTAATCTTTACGGAGAGGATAACGGCNTACATATGGTCCAAACCGATGCAGCCCTAAATCCAGGTAACAGTGGAGGCGCTTTGATTAGTAGGGAAGGCAATCTAATAGGGATCAATACCAGCAGAAAAGAGGAAACATCATCTGGACGAATCATAAACAACATCGGTTACGCAACTCTAATAGATGAGGTATATAACAGGACTCCTCATCTCTTTACTATTAATGTGTCCGATTAAGTTTTTTTAATTCACTTNTCCTTGCAACAACTCTGACTGCCTTTTCATTCTCTCCGAATGCTCACTGGCAAATCTAGCAACCGCATCAAAAATTGATCTCGGGTCTAACCGAGCCTCTTTGAGAACTTCTCCTTCAGATCCGCCACTCAGCCAAACATTGTCATGATCTGAAACAAGGGAATATTCTTCCGTAAGTGGTCCGACCCCAGTAACGGGCCACATCCTCTTCGTCCCTGTACTTACTATCATCATGTTGTACTTAGCTGATTCTGGAAGGACTCCATCTCTATATTCTTTAGGCTGTCTGTTAAACAATTCTTCAGAGACTGCCGCTATGATTCGGACATTATGGCCAGCCTCTTCTATGGCGTCCATTTGTGCAACTAAATTGCTAGTACACGAAGAACCTTGAGTCACTATATATCCTTCCTTTGGTTTCGAAGGATCAAAATCTTTCAATATGTAAAACCCTTTGGCCGCCGCTTTTATATCTGAATCAGCAAGCTTAGTTCTATCTATTACAGGGAAATCAGGTCGCGCTACTTCTAGNACTATCACTCCCACTTTAGAATCTCTTGCTGCTATTTCCGCAGCAGCCAAGTACCCTGGAGCCACGTCATTGTAATCCCAAAAATTCAGATTTATGACTTGATCNCTAGGGAAAAGTTTCCAAACTTGTGGGGAAAAAATACCAAAATGAGTACGGGCATCTGCCGCCGTTTCAGGTCCCGAATGACCCGCGAGAATATTTANCACTCCCAACCTAAATGGGCTATCCTGATTTTGCTGGCTCCACACTCTAACAGGTAAATACATAAGTGGGGTAAAAGCACCATATGTACCACTTAAGGCCCATACACCNGAATGCTTTTCTGGATCGAGCGAAGCAGATTGGCTAATCANCCCAACTGCNGTGGATACATTGCCAGCTTCTTGTATTGCAGACCTTAACCGGATTCCTGCTGGATTCGTCACCGGGTCAAATTCTCCCCATATAGAGCCTTTTTCCACATTAATGGAATCTGCTAAATCAGCCGCAGCCAAAACAAGTCTATTGCCNGTGACATAATTCACCCACTTGACTATCTCGGAAATCGCTCTCCTGCTGCCTTTGGCAACGCCAGGTTCCTCAAACATCTGTATATCAACTTCTTTCTTTTCGCCGGAAACAGGGTTCGTGGCCGTCACAGTTTTCGGCTCAATTGACAGTGTTCTATAATCCAATCTTTCATCCAAAAAAGGATCTTTACTAGTGTCTATACGTGTAGGGAGATCATCTTCTACTTGTTCTCCGATTTCTACTAGCCTATCTGCAACCCAATCTCCTAGTCCGTTTTGATCCAACACGGACATAACGATGTCGATATTTTCTTTATACTGGGTCAAACGTTCCTTTTCATCTGAAACTGGCCCATCTCCGATACCTTTGAACTTAACACCATATCTATTTTCAAAAGTTGCGGCGAGTGATGCAAAATAATCTGAGTTCATGGNGAAGGTATAAGGGTGACTTTGATAACTGGTTATTTGATTTCCATAACCAGGAATTTGGCCATTTTCGGCTCCAGGCCACCAGCCTTTTGTCGTTTTACCCACCAAAATCATTGGCCTTCGATCAGAAGGATCTGAGTCTTCCATAGCTTTAAAAGCAGCGACAACTTGATCCATGTCATTCGCATCTTCAACCGTAAATACATTCCAGCCATAGGAAGTCCATTGATCTACTATCCTGTATGAATCGTATTGAGGTTGTATAACTCCCCCAACCAACTCATCGTCAATGCCAGCATTGTTATAAGACATCAGCACACGCAGACGTTTCCCAACTTGCTGAGCCACGGCCTGTGTTTTCATTTCCTGAGAGTGCCCTGACGTCATTGCGAATTCGCCTTCCACCGCCATTATTTTCGGAGAGTCCTCAGCACCGATAATATCCNAAAATGTAGCTTTACCAGCTGCAGTGGCTATACCAATGCCTGAAGGACCACCATTCACATCATTAGTTACATCTGTGCTTTCAGAATGACCTGATAAAGCTCGAATCCCTCTAACTTTTGCTTGTTCCATAGCAGGATGTTCTGTGAGCCCATTTTCCGACAGTATAGTTTCCATACCTTGCTTCGATCTTCTAAAACCGATGCAATCAATTGGAAGGAGTGTTTGGTCATAATCAGCCAAATATTTTTTGTCCCCTGTCGCAAGGTGCTTTCTGTACAAAGCCTCTCCAAGAACCATCCATAACGCATAAGTGACAGGGGCATTGTGCCCTCCAGCCAACATAAATTTATCGGCGAATGGATGCTTAGGTCGCCTGTAATCGTATTTCAATCCCCCTAACTCAGGACCAATTAAATGAGATGCGACGGTATAGGGGGTGTATGCCAACGGACCTCCGAAATGGCCNGTCTGGCAATAATTGCCCATTAATACCAATGTCATGGCCGTCACAAACGACACATCATCTAAATGTTGCTTATCAAAATTGGGTAGAGTCACCTCACGTGCATCAAGGACTGATGACAATGTGACCGTGCTTACTTTGGGCATCTGCTAATTACGTCCTGTTTATTNTTTACCGTCATTTCACACGTTATACTTCGGAATTCAAGGATCACCTTTTATTTNGTGAGTGTCTTTTTTGGTTTCCNAGGTAAAAACCGGCTATTGAATCTTATTGGAGGTGAGTCTTTCAGTCAACCAAATTTTACGAATCACCATAGTCAGTCAAATGGATGAAAATCAGTCAGGTTTATGTTCTTTTCATACGTTCGAGCAATTCTGCAAAGTANATCTTCCGACAAGGGATGACCAGACACTTGAATGCTTAATGGTAACCCGTCACGATTCAGGCCAGCTGGAATCGATACTGTGGGATATCCGTTGTAGTCAAACGGAACAGTAAATCTTTGAAATGAAGTTCCCCTCCGATCGTCCATAGGACCATAGCTGATTGAGTCATCGACATCGTGAGGAGCCCTTATTACAGTCGGNGATAGCATCGCATCAATACCATCAAATGCCTCTCGAATCTTGCCATTACATAATGCTCTCTCACGAGAAGCATCTATGTAATCCTGAGCCGATACGGAGACACCATGCTCTAGCCAACCTCTAAACCAAAGACCATATTCATTAGATCTTTCAGGAAAAAATTTGGAATGCGCATTAAGCGCTTCAGCAGTACATATAGTTTGCCAAGCCGGCAAGAAAGCATCAATCCCTTGTAAATCAATATTTTTAATTGTTGCTCCTTGGTTTTGCAAAATATCGGCGGCATGGTGAACAGATTTCACAATTTCTCCGTCTACCCCTTCTTCTGAATAAACTTCCGAGTATCCTATGACGATACCATTCAAATCTTNATTCTCAATATCACTAAAATCNNGTGGATGAGCGGGGAGAGTAGTAGGGTCATTAGTGTCGAATCCAGACAAAATTTTCAACATAAGAGCTGCATCCCTAACATCTCGGGTCATAGGGCCTACATGATCTAAAGTCTCCCCNAAATCCAAAACTCCATATCGGCTCACTCTGCCNTATGTCGGTTTAATTCCCACTAAACCACATGCTGCAGATGGAAATCTAATCGATCCNCCAGTATCACTACCAAGGGAACCGGTACAAAGCCCAGCTGCAGTTGAAACTCCAGAACCACTGGAAGAGGAGCCAGTCCATTTCACAGTATTCCAAGGGTTTTTAGGCACATCCCTTCGAGGGTTGTAACCCCCCATTGCTCCTTCAGTCAGGTTCAATTTACCTAGAATCACCGCACCTGCGGCCCGCAATTTTGAAACAACTGTAGCGTCAAATTCTGGAATATTTTGTTCCAGAACTGCAGTCCCTCCCATGGTCCTAATCCCTTTGGTGTAACACAAATCCTTCACTGCAATCGGGATCCCATGAAGAGGACCTCTGATATTACCTTTGGACCATTCTGCAGACAAAATTGCTGCCTGCTGAATGGCCTCTTCTTTCATAACAGTTGCGTAACTTAGGTAAGTTGTATCAAGAGCCTCAATCCGATCCAAAAAGTGCTCAGTAACGGTAGTTGGGGTTTGAATCCCAGAAGAATATGAATCGGTTATTTGCTTAATGGTTTGGTAATGAATCATTTCTTTATTCAAATTTCTAACCACAATGCCTGCATCTTTCATTTGCACTGGAAAATATCGTTTCAGAATCTATTTCTTGTATCGCAAAATCAATTAAAATCCGAAGAGCCTTTGAATCATCTGACAACCCAAATTCCACTGCCTGTTGAGCCAGCCAGTCTGCTTGGTCTGTTTCTACAGTCACTGTTATATCTGTCTTCTCATGGGCCATAATTTCCTCTCTATTTCAATTTGCCCTATTATAACCAAGAATCTCTAACCAATAGAGGTTTATATGTAGACCAAAGTTTTAAAGCTGATTAATATATCCACAAAGGATATACGGAGGCGTCAAATGTCAAATGAAGATCATAATTGGGAATTTGGACTTAGAGATGATGGACACTCAGTCATCACGGAGGCAGATACCAAGCCAGTCATATTGGGCGANGGAAACTTTCAATATGAAGTCTCTGGCCTCAACTGGGGAAACCTCCCAGAAGGTTGGGTGTACAAAGAAGCTACTGCGGTAGACGTTGATTCCAAGGACAGGGTATACGTTTTCAACCGTGGAACGACCCCAATGATTGTGTTTGATTCAGAAGGAAATGTAGTAGACACTTGGGGTGATGGGGTATTTTCGAATCCACACGGAGTTACNGTTGGGCCTGACGATGAGATTTATTGTGTGGACAATGGGGATCACACAGTCCGAAAATTTACA
Source organism: Chloroflexota bacterium (assembly GCA_002728195.1). Classification (GTDB taxonomy): domain Bacteria; phylum Chloroflexota; class Dehalococcoidia; order Lucifugimonadales; family UBA826; genus UBA11996. Next base: position 14,111 of record PBWI01000062.1, on the reverse strand, counting down.
TCAGATGGTAAATTGCTTTTAACAGTAGGAAACCCAGGGCAATCCGCACCACCAATGAGCGGAATACCTTTTGCCAGGCCTACCCACGTAGCCGTTGAACCAAACACTGGAAATTTTTACGTTGCTGACGGTTACACTAACGCTAGTGTTCATAAATTTTCCCCGGACGGCAAACTACTGCTTTCTTGGGGGGAATCAGGAACTAATCCAGGTCAATTCAATATAGTCCACGGAGTTAACGTAGACTCAAATGGGTGGGTATATATTGCCGACAGAGAAAATCATCGCATCCAAGTTTTTGACAGTAATGGAAATTTTGAAACTCAATGGATAAACCTGTCTAGGGCTGCAATTACTACCATAGATTCAGGGACCGGCGAAGAATTGATGTATGTTGGAGAATACTTTGCTGGAATTGGATCCAACGATATGGGAACTGACCTAGGGCCCAGAATTTCAGTGTTGAACCTAAAAGGTGAAGTATTGGCTAGAGTTGGACGGCAAAGTTATGGAGAGCAAAGTGGTAGATTCTTTTCCCCTCATGGCATAGCCGTGGACTCAAAAGGTGACATATACGTTGCAGAGGTCTCTTGGAGTGACTATGGAAGCAGAATGGATCCTCCGAGAGAGTTAAGATCTATGCAGAAGCTTGTCAAAGTCAAATAGAAAACACAGGGTCCCATTTCTTTGGGACCCTGTGTTTTCCTGATCTATGATTTGCCTAATGCCTGCAATCCGGCCTCCAAAGTCTCTACAATATCGTCCACATCAAAAACACACCCGCCCCAAGTCCCTCCCGAAGCAGATTGAAGNGCAGCCCAAAGTCGAGAATCTTCAGGGAGTTTAGGGTGAGGCGACAGGTCTTCAGGCATAGNCCTTTGAGCAAGCTCTTTATCTCCCCAATCTGAACCCATCACACTTCCAGATTCTCCTACGAGATTAATGGCACCTGACAAATTTACTCGGTCGACTATTATTTCTATTTGATCGCCATCTTTCAATTTTGCTATGGGACCTCCTGCCAAAGCTTCGGGACCAACATGTCCAATACAAGCTCCCGTCGAAACGCCAGAAAATCTTGCGTCGGTTATTAAAGCTACATTTTTCCCGTACGAAAGATGTTTTAGTGCAGCTGTAATTTGGTAAAGCTCTTCCATTCCAGTTCCCTGAGGGCCTCCACATTTCACTACCATGATGTCACCGGCCTTAATTTTTACTGAATCATCATTACTCTTTATCGCTCGAATCGCATCATTTTCAGAAGAAAATACTCTAGCTGGACCTGTGTTTCTGTATACTCCATCATCATCAACTACTGAAGGGTCAATGGCAGTGCTTTTGATAACAGAACCTTGTGGTGCAATATTTCCCATAGGGAAAGTGACCGTACTTGTTAAACCTCTTTTCCTAGCATTATCAGGACTCATAATCACATGATCTGGATTCACAGAATTAACTTCGGAAAGTTTTTTCCTTACATCATGTCTCCTCTTTGAATCCTTCCACCAGTCTAAGTTTTCCTCTAGTGTTTGACCTGTTACCGTAGGAACTTTGGTATCCAGCAAACCCAATGATCTCAGATGAAGCATTACTTCCGGAACTCCGCCTGCGGTATATAGCTCTGAAGTAGGGAAGCCAATAGGTCCGTTGGGCAGGACATCAACTATTCTAGGTGTATTTTTGTTAACGTCATTCCAATCGTCCACTGTCATCCTAGTTCTACCGGCTGCATGAGCAATTGCTGGTAGATGTAAAAGCAAATTAGTAGAACCACCACATGCAGCGTGTACAACCATCGCATTTTTTAAAGCAGCGTCGGAAATAATGTCTGAGGATAACGTGTTTGTGGATTCCATAAGCACTAGGGCTCTTGCACTACGCTTGGCAACATTTTTCCAAGCATTTGTTCCCGATGGGCACAAAGCACTATGTGTGATGGCCAACCCCAATGATTCCGCAATGACTTGGGAGGTCCCAGCTGTCCCCAGGAAGTGGCATCCTCCACCGGGTGAAGCACATGCTTTACATCCAACGTCCTGGGCATATTCCAAGGTTACCTCACCTTGAGCAAAGCGAGCTCCTATCGATTGAATCATCCCGGTATCTTCTCCTTCACGAATTGCCAAAGTAGACCCACCAGGGACCACAACGACAGGCAGTTCTCTGAGTCCAGCCAGTGCCATCATCATCGCTGGAAGTCCTTTGTCACAAGATGCTATCCCCAATATGCCTTTAGCAGTGGGTAAAGATCTCGCTTGTCTTCTAAAGACTTGAGCTGCATCATTCCTATATGGTAAAGAATCCATCATCCCTGTAGTTCCTTGTGTTCTACCATCACANGGATCGGAGCACATCAAGGAAAATGGAATCGTTTTCGCATCTTTAAATTCACGAGCAGCAGCCTCCACTTGGAGTGCTAATTCAAAGTGCCCAGTGTGTAACCCTAAAGCTACAGGGGAACCGTCATTATCTCGAAGGCCACCAGAGGTAGAAAGTATAAGGAAGTGCTTTCTCAGAAGCTCTGCAGGATTCCATCCCATTCCAGCATTCTGACTCATGCCAAAATGAAAACCACTCGACTCGTTCACGAGAATTTCCTCAGTGAACGGTAAGGTCCCTGAAGGACCGTCAGAATGTGTATCAAAATTCCATGTGGAATCTTCCGGATCTATAACGTCACCGATACTAAAAGATGCTTGATCTACCATGTTAAACGCCTCCGTGAGATTGATTTGAGGCAATAGTGTATCAACTGCTCTATTATTGGTTAAATATCGAAGGAGATGATTTGAAAAGTAAAAAAAACATCCTAGGCAATAAAGAGGGCTGGGATTTAATGTCTGAAGAATACCAAGACAGTAGCGACATATCCGTGGAAGACGTTCATTATTCCCCTTTATCCTTCGGAGAGAAATCCGCCAATTTAATCGGTAATGTAGTCGGCAAAAAATATGTTGAACTAGGATGCGGGGGGGGNCAAAATTCGATAGCACTAGCAAAATTGGGCGCTGATGTCACAGCCGTTGATCTATCTTCAAACCAATTGACACATGCTGTNTCTACATGTAGAAACCTTGGTATCTCAATTAATTTACTACAGGCAAATATACAGAACTTAAATTATTTCCCTAACAATCACTTTGATGGCATTATTTCAGCTTTTTCACTGGAGTTTATAGAAGATATCGGTACTTTTTTTTCAGAATCAAACCGGATATTGAAAAATCGTGGACAGTTGATATTAAGCACCACACATCCTCTCGGGGCATTTGAATGGGATACTGAGTCCAAAAATCTATTAGTGACCAATTATTTCAATCCACCGGTAGAAATTTGGAAAGAACAGGGACAAATTAGCCCTGGGTNTACTTATTTCAGAACTATGGAAGAAATTTTCTCTAACGTGACCGAGAACGGATTTACAATCAAAAAACTATTAGAACCGAAACCTTTGGACCTCGACAAAGAACTTTTAAGCCCGTACAAAGGCGATTATTGGACTGAGTTCAGGGATCGATTAAATGCTATACCGTTCGCAGTAGTCATACAGGCAGTAAAAGATTAATTTTAATCCGATCTAAAAGCCACCACCAATGGCTCTNACAATTTCCAATGAATCTCCCTCATTCAAAACTATCCCAGCATACTCTTCCCTTTTTAAAACTTCTCCATTCAAGGCTATTGCTATTGCTTTTCTTTCGGCCAATCCAAGTTCTTCCAAGAGCTTTATTAAAGATAATCCAAGTTTAATTTCATGAGCTTTGCCATTTAAATTTACAAACATAATCACACTATACTTGATTCCAATATTTCAAAAATATCATNTGCTGCAGATTTTGGGCTAACAGCTTCAGATATCGCTCCAATCACTGCTACCCCTGCAGCTCCTGCTTTCATTACCTCTATGCAATTTTCCGATGATATACCCCCAATCCCTATAACNGGTATGGATAGATTTTTAGTTACGTCGCNTATTATTTCAGGGCCAGAAACCTCCCCATTAGGATGGGAAACCGATGGAAATATTGTCCCTACGGTCAAATAGTCCATACCTTCAAAATATGCTTTAGTGGCAGCGTCAAAACTATGTACAGATTTACCTATAATGAAATCTTTTTTTAACTCCTGGAAATCAATGCCACTNATCATATTTTCGGGAAAATGAATACCATCGGCCCCCACTTGTTTTGCAAGATCCACATCTCCATTGACTACAAATATAGCTTTATCTCTGGTTAAACCCCTTAAATTTATGGCCATTTCCAACTTTTCNGGCCCTTCCATATCTTTATCTCTAAATTGAATCATATTGACTCCACCGGAAATGGCATCGCTGACGATGGTCCCTAAATCTCTTCTGGAAGTTCGATTCCTATTGGTTACCAAACACAATATTGGGCTATTGGCATTTGCAATATCCACATTCTAACTAGCGTTGACGCCAGCACCTGGACTACTTGATATTGCGGAATCCCTTCGTTCAATCCGACCGCTCAGATACGCCTTACGACCGGCAGAAACTCCCAATTTAAAAGCTTCTCCCATAGCTGCTGGATCTGCCGCCTGGGCAATAGCTGTATTTACTAAGACTGCATCTGCGCCAGCTTCTAACGCTTTAGATGCATCTGAAGGAACAGCCAGTCCAGCATCTACTACTACTGGCACCTGAACATCGCTTATGATCATTTCAATTTCTTCCATGGTTAATATGCCTTGCCCAGAACCTATAGTTGACCCCAGAGGCATCACGGTTGCACAACCTAAATCAGCAAGCCGATGTGCCAAAACGGGATCAGCATGGATGTAAGGTAAAACATCAAATCCATCTTCGACCAATTCTTTGGCAGCGTCATAAGTTCCTATTGGATCTGGCAATAAGTGGCTTATATCAGGAATGACTTCAAGCTTAACCCAAGAGGAACCTGTGACTTCCCGAGCCAGTCGGGCAGTCATTACCGCCTCCTGTGAAGTTTTACTTCCGGCNGTATTAGGTAGGATCGTATAATCATCCCAGTTGAAATAATCCAAGATCGTTTTTTCATTCACATCTTGTAAATTCAACCTACCAATCGCCACAGTGATAATCTGTGTACCAGATGCTCTTACAGAACTAACCATCTCTTCCATGGTGCGATGGCGTCCCGTGCCTACCATGAGTCGAGAGGAAAATTCCTTCCCTGCTATAACTAAAGGATCATTCATACTACATCTCCATCACCCTGAAATTTTCTTAAAAAAAATCACCCTGGGAGGGTGATCGGAGATTGATTCCATAACTCCCTCCGCTGGCATTATCCAGTTCAGGTCTCGGGTCGGCTTCAGTGAAAAACCCTCTCAGCCTTTTAGGCTCCCCGTATTCACGATTTTATTTTTGAAGAATATATTCAACATACGTGTTAAAGTCAATGNTATGTGATTTTGCGAAATTCAATTTAATTACCATTAAGTACTATAGGTTATAAAACTNTTGTAATGCGTCATTTCACCGCCACGGGATACCTTATGTGGAATCGTGGTATATTCCTCCACCGCCACCCAAAAATTAAACTATGGTTACCCCCTGGAGGCCATTTAGAAGCTGATGAGGACCCAGTGGAAGCTGTGCTCAGAGAAATAAAAGAAGAAACTGGATTATTGGCCGCGGTATCTGAGACACCAAACCAAAAAAAATTCCATTTTGACTACCCAAAGTCGATCATACCGCCAAGACATATTTTAGAAGAAGATATAGACGATCCGATAGATGGGTTTCACAANCATATTGATATGATTTATTACTGCAAGCCGATTACGGGNATAAATCAATTGCTCCCTGGATGGAAATTATTTTCCTATTTAGAATTAAAAAAGGCTCAACAAATTTATAACCATGAGAAAGATAGTTTTGACACTTCGGTTTATCCACCATTAGACGTCCTAACTATAGGCATAGACGCCATAGAGGTAACTTCATAGGATCTTCCCGATGTGAAAATACCCTCTATTCGGGTATTATTTGACGGCTCAAAAAATCAACAGGGATGAGGTTTAAACAGTATGGTTCAGAACAATATCGCCGTTATAAGAGGGGATGGGATCGGGATAGAAGTTGTAGAAGAAGGTATAAAAGTTTTAGAAGCAGTGTCTGAGAACTACGATTTTCAGCTTTCATTCCAAGAATTCCCATGGAGTTCTCAGTACTATATGGATACAGGTGTCATGATGCCATCTGATGGTTTAGATACTTTGGCACCATTTGAAGCAATTTTTTTGGGAGCTGTGGGTCACCCTGACATACAGGATCATATAACCCTCAATGGGTTATTGTTACCTATACGGCGAAAATTTGACCAATATGTCTGTGAAAGACCCAGTGTCTTGTACGATGGGATCGAATCACCTCTTTCAGGAAAAAAGCCCTTTGATATAGATATGGTTGTAATACGGGAAAATACCGAAGGTGAATATGCCAATGTTGGCGGTTTTCAATATATGGACTTCCCTGAAGAAGTAGGTATTCAAACTGGAGTATTCACACGTAAAGGTTGCGAGAGAGTCATCCGCTACTCCTTCGAATTGGCTCGCAAAAGAAACAAGAAAAGACACCTCACATCAATCACAAAATCCAATGCTCAAGGATATGGCATGTTGGTTTGGGATAGAGCTTTCGAGAGAATTGCTGTTGAATATCCAGATATATCGACATCCTCTTTGTTAGTTGATGCTGCAGCAATGGATTTCATCAGAAAGCCTGAAGATTTTGACGTAGTGGTAGGCAGCAATCTTTTTGGTGATATTTTGACTGATATAGCAGCAATCATTACCGGAAGCATGGGTTTAGCCTCTAGCGCCAACCTTGATCCTGAAGGTAGGTATCCTTCAATGTTTGAGCCCGTTCACGGTAGTGCTCCGGATATCATGGGTAAGGGAATCGCAAATCCAATGGCCCAAATTTTAACCGGGGCTATGATGCTGAAGCATTTAGGTCACATAGATGCTGCTGCTGATGTAGAAAAGGCGGTATTATCGGTACTATCTGAGGGAGAAATTCTGACACCGGACTTAGGAGGCTCCTCTTCTACAGCTTCCGTTGGGGATGCCATTGTTGGGTCCTTAGGTAAGTAACTGAAAATACTTGTTAAGAGATACATATATGACAACAAAAACTATAGAAACCAGATTTCCTCACGAAATCATAGAAAATAAATGGCAGAAAAGGTGGCGAGAATCCAGCCTATATAAAGTGGAAGACAACGATCCCAGACCTAAATGGTATGAGTTAACAATGTATCCATATCCATCTGGTGATTTGCATGTAGGCCATTGGTATGCCATGACTGGCGCTGATATTCATGCTAGGTTTAGAAATATGCAGGGATACAACGTGCTTCACCCTATGGGATTTGACGCATTTGGCTTGAATGCTGAAAATGCGGCTATCGAAAGAGGTATACACCCGCATTCTTGGACAATGGACAACATCAACCGAATGCGGGACCAATTGGCTTCTATGGGTCCTATGTACGATTGGGACAGAGAAGTAGTAACTTGCCTACCTGAATACTACAAATGGAATCAATGGTTCTTTTTGCAATTCTATAAAAATGATTTAGCATACCGCGATTTCGCCCCCGTAAATTGGTGCCCTTCATGCGTAACCGTGTTGGCAAACGAACAGGTGATTGATGGGGCCTGCGAAAGATGCGACACCACAGTAACGCACCGAGACATGAATCAGTGGTTTTTCCGCATTACAAAATATGCTGAAGAATTATTGGACCAATCAAAAATGGATTGGCCTGAACGAATCAACACCATGCAGACAAATTGGATCGGTAAAAGTGAGGGTGTCGAATTCAAATTTGATATTACAGAATACGGTTTGGATACCAAATCGCTTGTAACATTCACTACACGAATTGATACGGTATACGGGGTCACTTTTGTCGTACTTGCACCCGAACATCCCTTAGTACAACCACTAACTTCAACAAATCAAAAAGAAGCTGTAAGCGACTACGTAAATAAAGCCAGAAAATCCTCAGAAGTAGAAAGGTTAGCCACTGACAGAGAAAAAACTGGGGTCTTCTTAGGGAGCTACTGTGTTAATCCTCTGACTGGTGATCGTATCCCAATTCTAATTGGCGACTATGTACTAAATACATACGGTACGGGAATAGTGATGGGTGTGCCTGCGCACGATGAAAGAGATTTTATATTTGCTAAAAAGTATGACCTTCCCATCAAGGTAGTAGTAGCTCCCCCAGGCTGGGATGGCAGTGAATTAGATGAGGCATATCTTAGTCCTGGAACACAAGTAAATTCCTCACAGTTTGACGGCCTAAACAGTACAAAAGGTAAACAGCTGATTGCTGAACACATTGAATCCAACGACCTGGGAACTAGAACAGTAAATTATCGAATGCGGGATTGGTTAATATCAAGACAGCGATACTGGGGAACTCCAATCCCAATGGTATATTGCGATGCATGCGGAGTAGTACCTGTTAAAGAAGAAGATCTTCCTGTATTGCTTCCAGAAGATGCGGAGTTCCTACCCACAGGGGAATCGCCTCTGGCCGTACACGACAAGTTTGTGAATACCAGATGTCCGGATTGCGGCAAACCGAGTAAAAGAGAAACAGACACAATGGACACATTCGTCGATTCCTCTTGGTATTTTTTACGATATGCCAGTCCCAATTATTCCGAGGCAGCGTTCCACGAAAAATCTGCGGAACTATGGAACCCAGTGGACCAATACACTGGTGGAGTAGAGCATGCAGTCATGCATCTCCTTTATTCACGATTCTTCGTCAAAGCCACGCGAGACCTCGGATTAATAAAATACGATGAGCCTTTTAAAAGACTTTTTAACCAAGGCACCATAATCTACAAAGGTGCCAAGATGAGTAAGTCTAGAGGTAATGTTATTGCACCTGATGATTACGTCAATGTAGTTGGGGCAGATACCGTTCGAACCTACCTCATGTTCATAGGTCCCTGGGAGCAGGGAGGAGAGTGGAATGACTCTGGTATAAATGGAGCTGCTAGATGGCTGAATAAGGTTTGGGATATATCGCATATAGATCCCAAGTCTTTCAAAGGAAGCCCAGATTCCGACACAGAAAAGGATCTGACCAGGCTCCTGCATAAAACAATTATGCGAGTTGGAGAAGATATAGAAAAATTCAAATACAACACAGCGATCTCCTCCCTAATGCAGTTCACAAATGCACTGGCAGAAGAGAAACTTTTTGAAAAAATCAATTATGACCAATGGCTGGGTCTGACACGGAACCTGTATAAGATGATGGCTCCGATAGCTCCACATCTTTCTGAAGAGCTATGGGAAAAATCAGGTATGGAATCCAGTGTGCACACTCAAGAATGGCCTAAATACAATGAGAATTTAGCCAAAGATGATGAAATCACTCTTGTGGTACAGGTAAATGGCAAAGTAAGGGCAAAAATATCTGCTTCAGTCGATATCACTGAATCTGATGCAAACGAGATTGCAATGGATGATCCAGGTGTTCAAAAACACACACAAGGATTAGAAATCAGGAAAGTTATTTATGTTCCCGGAAAACTATTAAATATCGTCGCCAATTAAACTCAACACAAACGGAGAGTCCCATGAAAGTATCCATAGCAGTATTACCCGGGGATGGAATCGGACCGGAAGTTATCAATGAATCAATAAAAGTGCTGGAAGCCATCGGCAATCGATTTAATCACGATTTCGGGATTGAATCCGGAAGGGTAGGAGGGAATGCAATAGATGATTGCGGAACCCCTTTGCCCCAGGAAACCATAGATACTTGCAAAGATGCAGATGCAATTTTATTCGGCGCCGTTGGGGGTCCCAAATGGGATGATCCAAATGCTGATGTTCGCCCAGAGGATGGAATTTTGGCGATCCGCAAATCATTGGGTTTATTTGCTAATTTAAGACCTGTAAAGGTTTACCCTGCATTAATAAATGCCAGTCCTTTAAAACCAGAAGTCCTGAAAGGGGTGGACATGATGGTCTTACGGGAATTAACTGGGGGATTGTATTTTGGTAAACCTAAAAAACGATGGAGTACTTCTAGAGGTCGTAGAGGCGTTGATACCCTTAAATATACAGAATCTGAGATAGTACGCATTTTGAAAGTCGGATTTGAACTCGCGATGGAAAGGCGAAAGAAACTGACATCCGTTGACAAGCAAAATGTTTTAGAATCGTCACGCCTCTGGAGGGAAATAGCAGTCGAGGTAGGCAAAGAATATCCGGAAGTAGAATTGGACCATGTTCTAGTAGACAATGCTGCCATGCAGTTGATAAGAAACCCTGCTGATTTCGATGTGATTGTTTCCGAAAATACATTTGGTGATATTCTGACTGACGAGGCATCAGTCTTATCAGGCTCCATGGGTATGCTACCTTCGGCAAGTTTGTCCACTTTGCCGGGTAAATCTGGAAGCCGAAGTAAAAAAGTGAGTCTGTATGAGCCTATACACGGCAGCGCTCCTGACATAGCTGGAAAGGGAATAGCAAACCCAATCGGTTGCATACTTAGCACAGCCATGATGCTTAGGCTTTCATTCGGTATGAATGATGAAGCAGACGCAATTGAAAAATCCGTTGACGTAGCATTGGCGGAGGGATATCGTACTACAGATATTGCTGGCGATAGTGGGAGCGCGGTAAACACCACCACAATGGGTGATGTCATAGCGGGATCTCTTTGAAAATCAGACATCAGGCTATAAATAACCTGATGTCTCTATCGAATGGATCTAAAACGGCAGATCAGAAGCTATATTGTAACCATCTGCTAATGATTTAAGTTCACTCCAGGTGGAATCTTCTACAAATATCCCTTCCTTGCGTTGGCGAATCTCATTCCTATGTTCGATCTCCCCTGGATACAAAACTTCATCAAAACCTGGTGCTGTTTCCGAACTCTTCAAATAAGTGGCAAATTCAGTGACCTCATCTTTAAAATCCTGTAGATCCCTAAATGCTGAAACATTAAAAACTGAGATGAAACACCCATCATTATGTCTCCCAGAGGGATCATGACCGAAACCTAATCCAGTTAAGATTCCCGAAAATATCTCAACTATTGATGACAATCCGTAACCTTTGTGGCCTTGGTCTCCCCCAAGAGGTAAAATCGCTCCTCCATTCTTTAATTCGTTTGGGTCTGTAGTATGTTCCCCATCCTCTTTTACAACCCACCCACTTGGAATTGAATCCCCTCTAGCTTGTGCCAAATTTATCTTTCCAGCAGCAACAGCACTAGTTGCCATATCAAGAAAAAATGGTCCTTCTAAATTGCTAGGCATAGCAATTGAAATTGGATTGGTACCCAGTCTTTTTTCTCGCCCGCCAAATGGAACTACAGCCTTTGCTGACCTACCGGAGTCGGCGGTAATCATTCCTATCATATCTGCTTGGGCGGCCATCAGAGGATAAGCTGCCAAACGACCAATATGGCTTTGCCTATATACAGTGGCAGCCGCAATATTTTGAGTCTTAGCCTTTTCTATCGTCTCTCTCATCAGTCGCTCAGTGACAGAATATCCAAACCCCCAATGTCCATCCACGACCGTAGTCGTAGGGGTATCTTTTACAATCTCATATTTTGCACCCGGCACTATATGCCCTCTGTTCACTCTATCGATATACGTCGGTATCTGAATTATCCCGTGGGAATCGTGACCTGCTAAATTGGCCGCTATAGACAATCGAGAAATAACTTTAGATTCCTCTTTTGAAGCACCAGCTCCAATAAGTAGTGCTGTAGCAATTTTTTCCAATTCTTCCGGCATAATTGAAGGCATAATCTATCTCCTATAAATCTGAAACCCATGTTTTTGATCTTTCCACCGCTTTAGACCAATTATTCATTTTACGGTCTCTTTCTATCCTTTCCATAAGCGGAGTATATACTTTTTGAGATGTCCACATCTCAGTTATATCGGATGTTGAGTTCCAAACTCCTGAGCCAATTCCTGCGATAAAAGCAGCCCCTAGCACTGTAGTTTCCTGAACAGCCGACCTATTTACCCTACAATCGCTGATATCTGCTTGCATCTGCATTAAAAGAGCATTGTTTGTAGCCCCTCCATCCACTTTCAGTTCCAATATATCGGTACTGGAATCTTGCTGCATTATTTTTAAAACTTCCTCGCATTGATAGGCAATAGCTTCTAGGGCAGCTCGGGCTATATGAGCTTTATTTGCTCCTCTGGTTAACCCAACTATAGTGCCTCTAGCATCCATATCCCAATGAGGAGCGCCTAGACCGGTGAAAGCAGGCACAAAATAAACCCCCCCAGTGTCGTCTACTGAACGTGCAAGTTTTTCGACCAAGGAAGCGGAATCAATGATATTCAACTCATCCCTCAACCACTGTATAGTTGCTCCAGCTGAGAACACGCTTCCTTCCAAAGCATACTCAACCCTACCGTTCACTTTCCATGCGATAGTGGAAAGAAGACCTTTATTCGATTCTTTAATTTGATCGCCAGTATTCATCAGTAAAAAAGCCCCTGTGCCATAGGTGCATTTCGCTTCTCCAACCTTGAAACATGCCTGCCCAAACAATGAGGCATGTTGATCACCAGCAACACCAGTAATAGGCAGTTTACTATTACCCAACACACCGATCTCGCAAGATCCGAAGTCACCATCAGAATCGTAAATCTGGGGCAATATGCCCTTTGGTATATCCAATATATCTAAAATTTCTTGGCTCCATTCATGGGTGCTCAAGTCAAGAAGCATTGTCCTTGAGGCATTAGTTAAGTCCGTCACATGTTTTTTCCCACCGGTCATATTCCAAATCAGCCAACTATCCACAGTGCCAAAAGCCAATTTGCCCTGATTCGCTTTTTCACGAGCACCGGGAATGGTATCCAAAATCCATTTTATTTTGGTAGCTGCAAAATAAGGATCTATGGATAGCCCGGTGATTTTAGTAATTTTTTCTGCATCTGCTGTTTGCATCAATTCATGGCAAATTGAAGCGGTCCTTCTACACTGCCAAACGATTGCTTTGTGTATTAGCTCACCGGTTTCTTTCTCCCAAATAACCGTTGTTTCCCTTTGGTTTGTTATACCCATTGCAACTATGTTTTTTGACGCAACATTGGCGGTTTCTAGTAGTTCTTGGATGCAGTCATAAACACTTTCCAAAATTTCATAAGGGTCATGCTCAACCCAGCCTGGCCTCGGATAATATTGATGAATCTCTCTATAACTTGAAGCAAATAACTTTCCTTGCTTAGTCACCAAAGCAGCAGTAGTGCCAGTGGTACCTTGATCAATTGCAAGAATATATTCTTTTGACATATGTACTATCCAATACCAAATCTAAAATTTCGGGTGGATTCATATGGTATGGTGAACAGGTACTATGTCAACACTTTTCATTAGCAATGGATGAATAGGAGCGTCTATGAATCAACGGTCTATAACCATTACAGTCGGAAATCTCACAATTGATGCAATTTTAAACGACACAGAGATGGCAAATAGCATATGGGATTCCTTGCCCATCTCAGGCTCAGCTAATGTCTGGGGAGATGAAATATATTTCTCTATTTCTGTTGATGCTACTGAAGACTCAAATGCATCAGATTTAGTGTCCTCAGGAGATATAGCATTTTGGCCTCCCGGTAATGCATTCTGCATATTTTTTGGCAGGACTCCAGCTAGCACCGACGATCAACCTAGAGCAGCCAGTCCCGTAAGCGTGTTTGGGCATATTGACGGTGATGAAAAACTTTTTAGGGGAGTGGCAGGAGGGTCCGATATTAAGATAGTGGCTAAAGAATAAAAGGGATCTAACATGAGCTATACCGCGCTACTAAGACAGAAAGCCGATAGCCTTTGGGAAAAGGAATATATGCATCCTTTCGTCCAGGGCATCGGATCCGGATCTCTGGAGCTGGAAAAATTTCAACATTACATGAAGCAAGATTATTTATTTCTTATAGAATTTTCCAAAGTTATCTCGCTAGCTATTGCCAAATCTAAAAATCTAAAGGATATGGGGTGGTTCTCTACATTACTAAACGAAACCTTAAACACGGAAATGGCTCTTCATGTGAGTTTTTGCAAGGACTTTAACATT
>PBWI01000010.1 GCA_002728195.1 Chloroflexota bacterium | reverse complement strand
AAAGGCCAACCAAAGGTCCTAGAGCCGAACCAAAATCTTGGAATGTGTTGTACACAGAAAACACCTGCGATCGTGAATCATCGTCAGCAACAACTCCAACCAAGGTTAATAATTGCATCATCAACATAACTCCAGCAACAAAAACCAAGATTAGGATAATAAAGGTACTTATCAATGAATCGGATAGCCCAAGTCCTATAAGCCCACTGGATGTTAACAGCGCAGATATAACCAGCGTCTTGTATCTGCCATATCTATCAGAGAAATATCCCCCGAAAGGCCCTACAAATACTTCTGCAAAGCTTTTCAACCCGAGTGCAAATCCTGTCACCGTTGCCACTCCTAATGTTAATAAAACGAAATCAAATTCAAGCCCGTACTTATATCTAAAGAAGTGCCCTAAAGTAGCACCTACTAGCCCGGAAAACACTAGACCCGATATCATGCTAGCTATGCTTAAAATCAACACCCTGGGATCTTTCAAAACCTCAATAAACCCAGACAATTTCCTTCCTTCGTTGGTCTGTCTGTCTCTCTTTTGGTAGCTAGAGCCTCGAATCCAAAAGAAAAAACTGATTATCGTGAATATCCCAAAAATCATGAAAGCGATTTCGTACCCTAAATAATCAGATAAAACTCCACCAAACACAGCTCCACCAATAGAACCCAGCCGGATGACGGATGCATTACTAGAAAGATTAAAACCAATGTTTTCCTCTGTACTTTGATCCGACGCGACCCATTGAGACACTAGTCTTAATACTGACCAGCAAGTCCCCCAAAGCAGACGAGCAAAAATCAAAACTAGGAAGTTTTTTGAAAATGCATAAGCAACTAATACTCCCAAAGAAGCCAACAAAGATATCCGAAAAGGAGTATTCACCCCATATCTTTCTACAAAAACAGAACTAAGTGGATTTGTGAACAACCTGACTAATCTGTTTGCTGAAAGTAATACTCCAACCTGGACAATAGTTAACTGCCATAATTCAGGTCTTGCCGGCATCACCACATATAACATTGCATCACCGAGCAAGGCAGCTGCAACAGCCAAGCTTGTAACCAAAATGGGCAAAGGAATTGTCTTAAAATTGTTTGATTTGACCATGAATTTTATTAAATGGAAATAGGGTATCTTTACAAAGGTCCTTTTACGTTTATATCAAACGCTGCCAACAAGTTAATTACTTCAGGAAAAGAAAAACTGGCACCCACCATCGAATTACTATTTGGGTCTATATAATAATTCGTCGCTTCACTGAAATCACACATATTCAATTTTGTACGGTTAAAACGAGCATCCTTTAAATCTGTGTTCGTGAATTTTGCGTGAGTTAAATCACAGTCCTCAAAATCTGCATTCCAAGCTTTGCCGTTTGTGATTATTAATCCAGGCAGGCTTAGTGAATGAAAGACTGAAAAACTGAGGTCGCAAGACTCAAAAGTCATTGGTGCTGAAACCGTAATCCCTGTCCAGCTGAGTGAAGTCCAATTAATTCCGGTTAACTTACAGTTTTCAAATCGACTTTCCAAAAGACGGCTACCTGTTAATTTGGTTACGTTGAAATTACAATCCTTAAATTCACATTCGATAAAGCGACATGCTATAAATTCTGATTCGGAAAAATCACACCCGGAAAAGTTACAATGGTCGAAAGATGAATTGGAAATCTTCTGACCCACAATCTCCATCTGAAAAAAGATCTCAGTTTCATAATCTATGTCATTTTTTATATCTATCATCAAATTTACAAGAGATCTATTGGGTAAATACTGTTCAATTTACTCATATTTGATTCNAGTAATTCATCCNCACTTATCCCCAAGTCATAGGCAGGAGAGAATATCATCTCTGATTCCATCACATCAATCATGACAAANCCTGACATTGCATCCAAATAATCCCCATATGCCTGTTCAAATTTACCAANCAANTCCGGGTCAGCTTCANTTTTCTCTATATATTTTGCTCTTCCTGTAATCCTCGCTGATTTACGAAGAACCAAATCTATAAAACATACNTCAACATTAGGTCTATCTTTTATGTTTTGNACCGTATTGGGGGATCGAATATTAGAAAANACCAACTGAATGTCGGAAAGAATTAGAAANGTAGCNTTGGGTGAAACCGCAGGGGTTCCATCTGCGTTCACCGTGGCAACCATACCGGCACTATGGTTTCTTATCAACGTTTTCATCTCATTGGTAAGCATAGTATTAAGATCTTCCTCGTCTGAGAGCTCTACCCGGGGTAGCACCCGTATTCTCACCCTTGTCTACAACCACCTCTCCATTGACAAAAACATAGTCAATCCCTACTGGGTATTGTTTTGGATGATCCTTTGTTGCGAGTGCTTTCACAGTATCTGGATTAAATAAAACCAAATCGGCTTTAAACCCATCTTTTATTATCCCCCGGTTTTGAAGTCCCAGCCTTTGAGCGGGGAAAGAAGTCATCTTTCGAATCGCTTCAGGTAGTCTCAGCTGCTTCTCCGCCCTTACGAATTCTGCCAAAACCACTGGAAAACATCCATAGGTTCTGGGGTTCGGATGATCTCCAAAAAGAATAGCATCACTCGCTATCATCCCGGCAGGATGAGATACAAAGTCAGGAAGTGTTTGAGGGTTAGTACCAAGTCCGACTGTTGATATACCAAGATTCTCTTCCAGCAACAAATCAAAGAGTGCGTCTCGCGAATCTTGATTTCTCAGATCTGATATTTCGGCGATTGATTTACCTTCGTAAATTTTGTTCTTTGGCTGATTAAAGTTGGTAAGCCAATTGTCCTTAATAGATTCTTCCGACATTTCTCTTTTCATTCTGGCTCTATCATCTGCATCCTCCAACGCTTCAATAAGCCGCTCTGGACCACCATCCTTTGCCCAAAAGGGGAACCCAATAGTGATCGTGGTACCAGAATAAGGATATGTATAACAATCGAAAGTCACATCCATTCCAGAATCTCTGGCATTTTCTACAAGGCCAAGATAATCTAAATGACTGCCGTCACCCTGGAATCCTTGGCGAAAATGAGTGAGATGGACCGGAATATCTGCACCTTTGCCAATTTCAAGAGCCTCCATCCATGGTTCAAGTCTACCCTTACTCTTTAGACTGGCTCTAGTATGAGTGTGGTAGAAGCCTCCAAGTTTAGCCCCCTCTTTCGATAATTGGATCAATTCTTCAGTGGAGGCATAGGCCCCCGGGGGATAATCCAAACCGGTTGAGATACCCCATGCCCCTTCTTCCATCGCTTCCCTAACTACTGATTTCATGTTTTCGATTTGAGCTTTAGTAGCTGCCTTTTCCCCCCAGCCAACACCCCAAATCCTCACAGGAGAATTTCCCAATATGTAGGCTACATTGACCGCTACAGTCTCCTCATATTTCTTCAATAATTCACTGACGCTAAGCCAGTCTGGCGGCATTGGTGGATATCCATTTAATCCTGAGTCCAACCATATGTACCTTTCAAGTTCTTCCGTTGTTTTAAAGGGGGCATGGGAAATACCGTCTATTCCCACTAATTCTGTCGTAACTCCTTGTCGTATTTTAGGGTCATGATGGGGATCCCCAAGGATAGTTAAACCCGCGTGCGAATGTAGATCTATGAATCCTGGACTTACTACATACCCAGTAGCATCAATTTTTCTCACAGCTTCAAGATCAGAGACATCGCCAAGGTGTACGGAAAGTGAATCACCACTTATGCCCACGGAGCCAGCATATCCAACATTTCCTGTCCCATCCATAATGGTTCCACTATGTATCAGTACATCAAGCATATGAGCATCTCCAATTGGTTTTATCCATCTTTCGCAAGAGTATGCCATATAATGAAATTTTGATGTTCGCACGGAGACTAAATTGAGAAATAACAAAGCCAAACAGATAATGAATTCGGGACAGTTAGCACTAGGAGCATATGTGGCTCTTGCCGACCCGCAAATTGTTGAAATTATAGGTATTTCTGGTTTCGATGCTGTCTTTATAGACATGGAGCATACCGCTTTTGATTTATCTCTCGTCCAACAAATGATTGTGGCCGCTGATCTCGTAGATATAACCCCAATAGTTCGCGTTTCAGATAGCGATCCTGGCTTCATATTGAGGGTACTGGACATGGGGGCTCAAGGCATAGTTATTCCACATGTTGATGGTCTGGAAGGAGCAAAAAGAGCGGTGGATGCAGTCAAATACCCTCCAGTTGGATTAAGAGGGGGAGCTGGCGCCACCAGGGCAGCAAGGTTCGGTTCAGTGGAATGGGGTGATCACGTCCGCACTTCCAACGAGGAGATACTTTTATCAGTAATGGCAGAAGATAAGAAAGCTATTTCTCAAGTTTCAGAAATTGCCGCACTGGATGGGGTCGACCTAGTGGCTCTTGGACCAACTGATCTTTCCCAAACATTGGGAGTAACAGATCCTTCAGACCCAAAATTACGTTTAGAAGTAGAACGGATTGCCGCCGAAGTTAAACAGGCAGGAAACACCAAGCTACAAATGCCTATGAACCATCCAGCCTTCCCCTTAACAGCCTCACAACTTGTAGAGCTCGGGGTCGGATACACAAATGTGGCTCCTCAACCTCCGGCGATATTAATGAAGGAAATGAAAAACGCTGTCCGCGAAACACATAAAACCTTAGGCCGAAAAATTTGACCTGGTTTAGAGTATTTGGATGCTAAATTAAGTCCAACATCCTTTCAGCAATCATCATGGTTGTAGCATTCGTATTGGCCCTAATACAATCCGGCATAATCGAGGCATCAATCACCTTTAGATTCTCCAAACCTCTGACATCCCCAGACTGATTAACAACTGCCAGTTCATCTGAGTCTGGACCCATTTTACAAGTCCCCGATATATGCTGACCCGTGGTGGCATTCCTCAAAATCCAATCATTGAGCGAGTCCTCATCTGCTATATGGTCATCAGATGGCTGAAGACGTTTATCCAAAATGTTTGCAAAGTACCTTGATTCCCCCAGTGCTATAGCTTTTAACAAGCCTTCTCTTCCTCTTTTAAGGTCAAACTCTGTACTGTAATAATTAAAATTTAGCTCGGGCTGTTCATGAATATCGTTTGATACCAGTCTCATATAGCCAGCGCTCTCAGCCAATTGCAAAGACACCGAAATCTTTACACCAACCGGAGTGTTAATATCCGCTTCATGTCCAGCAGGGGCTGAATCTTTCCTATGTTCTATCCGACTATCTGCAATGGCAAAACTGTTAAAAGCTAATTTCACATCATTTCTGAGATTCGATCCAGCTGCTGTATATCTAGCGGCTACCTGGGACCTTGGAGCATCAGGATCTTGAATGTGGCTTTCCTTTACGGACCATAGAGCTGCCATTATCGGATGATCCCTCAGATTCTGACCTACCCCAGGAAGATCATTTATGACATTAATACCTAGAGGTTTGAGTTGATCAGCAGGACCGACACCCGACAGCATCAAAAGTTGAGGAGAGGCTACAGCCCCAGCACTGAGTATGATGGTATCTCCATAAACGTTAAAGCTCTCTCCTTCACTCTCCACTTCCATCCCTATAGCTTTATTCCCTTCAAACAAAACTTTACGGCTTGTACATTGTGCTCTAATAGTAAGATTTAAACGATGTCTCGCCATCGATAAATAGCCTAGATTTGTACTCCACCTAATGCCATTTGGATTGTTGAAAGGAGTCGGACCAACACCTGTTACATCAGGATGATTTTGGTCTGGCCCATCCGGAAAACCTGCATCTTTGCACGCATTGTAAAAAGCCCTCTGAGATTCAATCCAATCTTCGCGTTTATGGCGCCTAGCAATAATGGGACCGTCACTTCCATGAAAATCCCCTGAATAATCTAGATCTGTCTCCAGTTTCCTAAAGTATGGAAGGACTTTTTCGTAACTCCACTCTGTATTCCCCATCTCCTGCCATGTATCGTAATCCTCAGGCATTCCCCTTAAAAATACTTGTCCATTGATAGAACTAGACCCTCCAATAACCCTTCCACGTGGTACTGGCATGGGAAGAGCCCTATCAGAAGGATTTCCCCAGAACTGCCAATTGTGGTCTTTAGTAATAATGTCAGCTCCTGTGGAAAGGCCAATTCTGACTTCATCAGGAAGAGATTCCAGGTTAGGATAATCTGGTCCAGCTTCTAGTAGTAAAACAGACACCTTGGGGTCTTCTGTCAACCTCGTGGCAAGAATTGCTCCTGCTGAACCGGCACCAACAACAATGTAATCGTAATTCATTTAAATCACCCTACTTAAAAAATCCACAAGCTCAATATCGCGGGGCGAAGGATATCACTTTGAATTTAATTCTAGATATACGCAATCGAATTATCCGGATTAACTTTATCTCCCCGATGGAATGAAGCCTTGTATGGAAATTCCACAAATCTTTCTTCGACAATATCTATACCAAGACCAGGGCCTTCAGGCAGGGGAAAATATCCATCTATCGGTTCACTAACTTTCGTGACCGAAGATATTTCGGCAGCCGTCAACTTTCTTGACTCTTGAACAAGGAAATTTGAGGTAGATGCATCGAAATGTAGATTTACTTCTGTTGCCAAAGGTCCCATCGGGTTATGCGGTGCAATAACAAGATCATGTGCCTCTGCTATAAAGGCTATTTTCCGCATTTCTGTGAGTCCTCCGACTATGCATACCTCGGGCTGTAGAATATCCACTCCTCCTTCCCTTATTAGTTCAGATAGTTCAAATTTTGTATATAGGCATTCTCCCGTCGCCAAAGCACATGGCATCTTTTTTCTAAGTTCGCCCATTTCATGCCTGTTTTCCATTCTTATTGGCTCTTCCATGAACCATGGATTAAATTCCATCATCACATCTGTCAGCTCAAGAACACGTATCGGTTCATAAATGGCAGCATGTGCATCAAACCCAACATCAATATCATCTCCAACGGCATTCCTAATGGCCTTAAAACGCTCTCTTGCATCTGACAAAGCATCGTTCCATCTCATATCCCTCCACTGAGGGGATAAAGGACTCGCTTTGAGAGCGGTGAAGCCTTTGGCAACATATTTCCTCGCGTCCTCGGCAAGTTCACCTGGGGTATCACCATGTATATCAAAGTACCCTCTAATCTTCTCTCTAACCTTTCCACCAAAAAGTTCATACACTGGTTTCTTGAGTGCTTTCCCTGTTATATCCCATAACGTTTGGTCAATGGCAGAAAGTGCTGCCAAACCGGAAGAACCAATTGGAAATCTTGCTCCTTGATAACAAAGTGCCCAGTTGCGCTCAATCTCCATAGGATTTTGGCCAATCAACTGCTCTTCAAAATATTGAACCCAGTACGGAGATGCCATATCCGGTCCAACATGATAAAGCTCTCCCACCCCATNAATACCTGTGTCCGTTATAGTTTTNACGTACACGAGGTTGTGTCCGGATACCTCATCGGTTGANACTAAGCACTTTATTGCTGTGATTTTCATTCAACTTTTCCCTAATGTANATTTTTTACAGAAANCCTGGNGAGCCATCGNTATATGACGCGAATCCTCTATCCCAATGANTCGGTNGGTTTGCCTGAATTGCGTCATGATTCAAAGTCATNCCGATACCNGGCTCTGNGGGCAATTCAAAGTAGCCATCTTTGGGAACCCAAGATTCATTAACAAGTTCCGATTTCTTTTTCTTGTCATCCCCATGCCATTCCAAGATAGCGAAATTATTTATCGATGCAGAGTGATGTACGGCTGCCGCCGTAGATATCAACCCGAGAGGATTATGAGGAGCCACTGTAACGTAATGTGCTTCTGCTATAGCTGCAATTTTTTTTGCTTCCAAAAACCCTCCACAACAGAGAAGATCTGGCTGAATAATATCCACAGCATCCGCATTAAGTAATTCAGTGAATCGATGCAACCCGTAAAGATTTTCACCAGTTGCTAGTGCGACTCTGAATTTTTTACGGAGCTCCGCACTAGATTGTATAAATTCCGCTCCTGCAGGTTCTTCTATAAACATCAATTTATATGGCGTAATAACTTTGGCAAGTTCTANAGCCTTTGAGGTTTCCCNNATNGCGACATGAACGTCAACTGCAAGGTCTGGNCCATCTCCGATTGAGTCTCTAATTATNTTCATCCTTTCGTCAGCCTTAGAAAGAACTACCCGCCAAGGTAATTCTCTCCAATTACTTGGTACAGGGCTGGTTTTGAAAGCGGAATATCCCTCCTCCATAAGATGCTGAGCATCTTCCGCGAGCAACTGGGGAGAATCTCCGTATATTGCATGGTAAACACGAACTCTGTCTCTGGTTTTACCTCCAAGCAAGGCGTATACAGGGAGTCCGGCGACCTTACCCGCGATATCCCAAAGTGCGATATCAATCGCTGAAATAGCCGACCAACCAACCTGACCAAGAGGAAATCGCATCGTATTTTTGGCACGTCTAATGAGCCACTCAATACGAGATGGGTCCTGGCCAATAAACCAAGGTTCCATTTCTGTAAACATTGANATGACGCTTTTATCAGGTCCTATTGAATATGCTTCCCCCGTCCCGGTAATGCCTTNATCAGTCTCAACTTCAATAAAGATATTATTTCTTTGGCCGTCCGACGCATGATAGGTATTTATGTTGGTGATTTTCATAGTGAGCCCACCTAAGTCATATTTTGCTAGAGTATGCCACACATTANATTGATAGGTATCATAGATAGTAGTTAGACCACCATCTGAAAGGAGTTGAAGAAATGCCGGACTACAAGGACCTGAAAGCCCGACTAGACCGTGGAGAAACCATAATTCATGACGCAGCTGTGAGTACGGAATTACAATCCATGGGAATACCTATGGATTTTATAGCCTGGAGTGGACCTACCAATTACACTCACCCTTCAAGTGTTATCCAGATGCATGAACGCCATATCAGGGCTGGGTCTGACATCATCACAACGAATACTTGGTCCACTCTACGCCCAACTCTGGAGAGAGCCGGTTATGGCGATTTTGTGAGAGAAATAAACGTTCGCGCTGTTCATTTGGCTCAAGAGGCAAGAGAAAGAGCATCTNATGGCAGGGACATATGGATTGCCGGATCATTATCAAATCACATATCAGGAAGGGATCCGAGAACTGGTGAAATAGGGTTTGGAGCCTTTTCAGCCACCCCTCAGGTGCCACTGGCTGAATTAGAGCATTATTATAAAGAGTCAACCAACATCATGGCCGAAGCAGGGGTGGATTTTTTTGTGGTGGAAGCCATGGGGCGCGACAACGAAGCCAGAATGATCCANGCGAAAGCAGCAAAGGAAACCGGCCTACCAGTTTGGATCGGATTCAATGCATATATCAATTCAAATGATACCGTCATGNCAGGAGGACAGCAGANTCCCACNGATGTAGCCGAAGGAATCCAGTACCGAGGATCTCGGACGATGAAAGATTTAACTTTATCTGAAGCGGTAAAAGAAGCCATCCAAANTGGGCCAGATGTCATCTCCATCTTCCATACCAGAATACCTACCGCTGATAGAGCGGTCGATGTAGTTATGGAAAATTGGCAAGGCCCTGTCATGGTCTATCCTGACGCAGGAAGAAAAGGAGGCGTCTCAGGCAAGTGGTACGACCACTCNGNAAATAATGAAGAATCTATTGAAGANTACATNGATGCGGCAAAAATATGGGTNGATAAAGGAGTCCAAATAGTNGGGGCCTGCTGTGGATTTGGGGCCGACTACATCAAACCNCTGCGCCAAATTATTCCCGCAAAAGTTTAGATTTTGAAACGCATCTAGTGAGAATTAAATGAACCAAAACCCAATCACTTCAGACATCANTTATAAAATATCAAATCCAACTGGAGTCACGATATCACCCAATGGTAATNTAGTTGTTTATGGAGTTTCACAGCCAGACAGANNATCAGGAGAATTAAAAAACTCGCTCTGGATTAAAGAGTCAAATTCCTCTTCATCAACNCCTAGAAAACTAACCAATGGTACTTCAGATGGAAATCCCCAATTTTCTCCAAACGGGTTATCAGTCGCTTTTCTAAGAAAAGATTCGGCGGGTAAAAATCAAATCTGGCTATTACAAATAGCTGGCGGTGAGGCCCTAATGATCACTGCGTTAGATGAGAGTGTTAGGGATTTCTCGTGGAAACCTGACAGCTCAGGTTTCGCCGCAGTATCAGACGTAAACCCCGACTATGCAAATGGAAACGAACATGATGAAACCGATGTGGTTTCCATAACTCGAATAAGATACAGGCACGATGAATTGCGATGGCGAGGCGATAGCGGCACTCAAATTTTTGACATTGATATATCTACGAGGGAATCAAAGCAACTTACCTCAGATGACGGAGATCAGGGAATACCTTCATGGTCGCCAGATGGCTCCAAACTGGCTTTTATTTCAGATGCAATGCCCGATAGAGATTTTCATGCCGAAAACGAGGTAAGGGTATTAGAACTATCCTCAGGAAAAATAACCTCTTGGTCTAAAGGGCTTGCAGATGCATGTTCAGTTACTTGGCTTCCTGATGGTGATTCACTTGCTGTCATAGGATCAGAAGATTTTCGCGTACACAGCTATTACCAAGGGTCCATATACATACTTAAACCTGACTCTAATCCAATCAGGATTACTGATAACAATGTAGCTCCCATCGGTGGAAGTCACCCGGCAAAAACTGGATCTCCCTTAATTACCGATCCAGATGGAACTATCTTATTTGCCGGTCAATCTGGAGCGGAATCCCATATTTACAGGGCAAAAATTGGAGANTCTGGACAGAAGGAAATAGTCAACTTGGGAGGCCAACTGACAGCATGTGAATTCGACGACACCCACAACCAGTTTGCATGTATTTATTCGACACCTGAAAGGTCACCTGAAGTCTTTCAAGGAACTCTCTCAGACGATTCTTTGCACATGNTAAGTGATCTTAACACCGAATATTTCTCCAATCGATTAATTGGTACCACAGAAAGGTTTTCTATAAACAGGTCTGGACTAGATATTGAATCCGTATTACTTTACCCAGCCAATTTTGATCCATCAAAAAAGTATCCTCTTGTGGTGAACATTCACGGAGGCCCACATGGATTGTTTGCGAATTCATTCGATATAACCCGACAGTTACTCTCTTCCAATGGGTATTTTGTTTTAGCAGTAAATCCCAGAGGTACTTCGACCTACGGAATGGAATACATGCTGCCAGTACTTGGAGACTGGGGAGGGGAAGATTACAACGACATCATCGCGGCTCTTGATCATGTTTGCCACGAGGATTACATCGATACTGAAAGACTAGCCGTTACCGGATATAGCTATGGCGGATTTATGAGTTCATGGGTGATCGGTCATACAGACCGATTCAAATGTGCAGTAATCGGTGCTCCCGTAACTAATATCGCGTCTTTTTATGGAACCGCGGACATAGGCGTTAACTTCGGAGAAAGACAGATGGGTGGAAGCATGCCAGATAATAAAGATGAATACGACTTCAGGTCACCACTTAACTACGCTGAAAACGTTGACACTCCTGCTCTATTAATGCACGGTGATGCTGATTACCGTGTCCCAATTTCGCAGAGTGAGGAATATTTTGTAACTCTGAAAAGATTAGGGAAAATCGTGGAGTTCGTCCGATTCCCAGGACAAAATCATGGTCTAATGCGGAATGGTGATCTAAAAATGCGGAAAGAGTATCTCGCGAGGATGCTATCGTGGATTGATAAGTACACTAAATAGAATTTGAGGTTAGATTTTTTGTGAGCTTAAACAATTCAATGAGAGGTATTCATTCATGACTGATAAATCTGTTACCGATTTTTTACGAGAAGTCCACATCGCAATCCTCTCCATCAATCGTAACAATCAGTCACCTCATTCGACTCCTGTCTGGTATACATACGAAGCTAACGACACTATCTGGTTTATGGCAAGTCCTGGCACCAAGAAGAGTAAATTAATGTCGGTGGGTACTCATGTTTCCTTAGTTGCTCAAACGGAAAATGATCCATATAAATACGTGAGTATAGAGGGGCATATTCTGGATATTTCGAAAGGTGACCTCGAACAAGATTTACGCCCTATATCTAGAAGATACTTGGGTGACAAAGGCGGAGACGAATACGTTGAAAGCTTTAATGACTGGAACAGTAGTCGGTACACCATCGAGATAGATAAAATTATGACAATGGGGCTTTAGATAGCAAATCCGTCTGATTTATTTTATGAGCGACAACAAATTTCTCCAAAGAGGTGATTTATATGAGCATTACTACATTGGTTGAGTACCACGATGCCACTGACGAAGTTAAGACAATATATGACGACATAATGGCCACCCGAGGATCTGATTGGGTCAACAATTTTTGGAAAGCTCTCGCCAGCCAACCAGAATTACTTCGCCGAACCTGGCAAGGTGTAAAATCCGTAATGTCTGATGGGGCTTTAGACTCATTGACTAAGGAAATGATCTACATTGCTGTCAGTGCCACCAACAGCTGTGATTATTGCACCAACAGCCACACAGCGGCGGCACGATCTAAGGGCATGACAGATGATATGTTTGCCGAGGTAATGGCAGTGGTTGGCATGGCAAATCAAACTAATTCTTTAGCCAACGGTTTTCAAGTTGAAGTCGATGAACAGTTTAAGAATGGTGGAAGAGGCTAAATTCAGGCTCCTGGAAATAAAGCAGCCGCATCAGGGTTATTGGTCTGCAGTGGATCCGGTAAATCAGCATCTAAATTGTATTGAGCCAAAGGAGCCGTCATTGCCATCCTCGACTGTTTAGCAGCCTCAATTCCAGAAAAAGGACCCACAGGAACCTCCCCATCTGCATCGACAAATCCATAATCAGTTGCTAGCTCAGCCGTTTGAATTACTTTCCCGTTAAGACGCTCCAAATCTCCATTACTAGCCTTATTAAGTAGAGCGGCGACAGCCCTTCCGGTAAAAATTGGAGTTTCGCCACCTGGGAATGCTGCTGTCTCAGTAACTGCTCCTCCTGGATACAAAGTCACTGCCTTAACGCCGTGA
>PBWI01000061.1 GCA_002728195.1 Chloroflexota bacterium | reverse complement strand
ATTCCACTATCTCTGCCCATTTTCTTATTGATGAGGCACAAACCAGAACATGTTGGACAACTACCAGACGGTGCAGCAAAAACCACTGTAAACAGGGAAGAACTTAAGGTTTCTGAAAAAACTTGGACTGTAGCTAAAATAATGGCTCTTCCATCATTCTGGTTCATAATGATAGGGGAATTTATAGCTGTTACATCGACTTCAATGACACTATTTCAAGTAGTACCATTCTTGACAGATGGGGGAATATCCCAAAACTCCGCTGCTGCTGCCTTGACTTTAGGAAACGTTCTAGGGGGACTATCAGTGCCTATCTGGGGATATTTAACAGACCGATTCACAACCAAAAAGATTGCCATTTGTGTTTTAATTTTGGCAATTATACCGTCGATCCTTTTTACACTAATTGAAGTTTCAACGTATGGCTTCGCCCTCGTGGTATTCTGGACTACGATTACAAGTCTCATATTTGTTCTAGGTAGCATGATGCTAGGAACAGTATTTAATAGAGCTTCTTTTGGCACCGTTACTGGAATGACAGGCCCTACTAGAACTGCTGCGATGGGTTTGGGGCCTTCAGTAGGGGCATTCGCTGTAGCTTGGATGGATAGCTATATGCCTATTTTTATAGCCACTGCAATCGGTTATTTCTGTGTAATTTTTCTCTATTACAACGTCAGGACTGGAAACTCTCCGAGATAAAATTCCTCATCCTAGCTTTAACTTTTGTTGCCAACATGGTCTCTTGTCTTTCGAAACCATGGGTAGCACCCGGATAAACATTTAATGTTGATGGGTTTCCAGATGCAAACCATCTTGAATGCATAAACAAAGTATCGTCTAAAAGCGGGTCCAAAGTCCCAACAGTAAAAAGAGCTGGGGCAAGGTCATGTAAATGGGCATACAGGGGTGATATATCTGGATCTCTTCTATCATGGTTTGGTAAATAATGATCAAAAAACCAATTCATCATAGGGGTACTTAAAACCAAATTACGATCTCCCCACAACTTGAGGCTCGGAGTTCCAGACATATCAAACACTCCATAAACCAAATTAGCACCACTAAACCCTGTGAATCCATGCTTATCTCGCATACGGATCATAGTTGAAGCGGAAAGGTGTCCACCAGCCGATTCTCCCCCAATGGCAATCTTGTCGGTACCAAATTCTTTCAGAGCGTTCTCAACAACCCATATTGCTACTGCTTCACAATCATCCTGGGCCGCTGGATAAGGATTTTCAGGAGCCAATCTATAATCAACGGAAATAACTGCTGCATTGCAATCGTTCATTATTTCTTCCAAATCATCGTCCCTATGATGTGCTCTTCCAAATACCCAACCACCACCGTGTATGTGGAGGTATACTCCGTCTATTTGATCCTCTGGTATAAACGCTCTTACGCTAATCGGTCCCTCATCGCTTTGAATTTCTCTTTCTATGGCTTTTTCTGACAAAACCGGCTTTTTGTAACGCCCCAATCCTTCCTCTTGGTCATTTCTAATTTCGACTGGGTCCCTCTCATATGCTGGCGGGTATTCAGCCAACTCTTTTTCTAGATTTTGGACAAAATCCCGAACTTCTCTTTGCATATCCACCGTATAAAAAATATTTTCTTCCTGCATCAATTCCCCTTTCTTAAAACCTATATATGACTGTAGGGCTACTGCCTTACTTGACCATTGCCCAAAACCACCCATTTATATGAGGTTATCTCTTTTAGCCCCATTGGTCCTCTAGCATGCATTTTATTGGTGCTTATTGCCACTTCAGCACCTAATCCAAATTGCCCTCCATCGTTAAATCTCGTCGAAGCATTCACCATAACAGCACTAGCGTCCACCTCTCTAACAAATCGATCAGCAGTCGAGTAATTTTCTGTAACGATAGCCTCCGAATGTCCAGTACCGTGATTTTCGATGTGATTAATCGCTTCATCCACCGAATCCACGATTTTTACACCCGCTACCAAAGACAAATGCTCAGTATCCCAATCCTCATCTTCCGCAGGAATCAGCTTGATATCTTCCCTAGGGCCGAGCATTGACAAAGCTCTTGTGTCACATCTCAATTCCACCCCTGCAACCCCTAATCTTTCAGCCATGCGCGGTAGATAATCTGGAGCTAATGACGAATGAACCAAGACAGTGTCTAAGGCGTTGCATACTGATGGTCTCTGCACCTTAGCATTGTCGACAATGGCAACAGCCATATCAAGAGAAGCTTCGCCATCGACGTATGTATGACATACACCAACTCCACCAGTTATTGAGGGCATTGTTGACTCAGCCGCAACCATATTTACTAATTCCTGACCACCTCGTGGAACCATCAAGTCTATATATTCGTCCAACTTTAGCATTTCTGACACTAGGCTCCGTTCAGCACTTTCAACTATTTGAACAGAATCCTCAGGTATATTTATCTCAGATATGGCAGTTCTTATTACTCGAGCCAAAACTTGGTTCGAGTGGAACGCTTCACTACCGCCTCTTAAAATCACAGCGTTACCCGATTTAAGACATAAAGCCGATATATCAACTGTGACATTAGGCCTACTTTCATATATGACACCAATAACGCCCAAAGGCACTCTTTTTCTACCTACCTGGAGACCATTTTCCATAGTCTTCATTTCGATCATCTCCCCCACAGGGTCATCTAAATCAGCAACTTTCAAGGTATCTGATGACATTGTTCGTAATGATTGTGGAGTAATAATGAGCCGATCCACCATTGCATCAGATAACCCTTTATCTTTTCCGTTTGAAACATCTTTTGCATTTTCTGCAATAATTTCCTCTTCCGAATCAATCAACGCTTTTGCAATGTTGTAAATAGCAGACTTTCTATCCGCACCAGAAGAAGCAGCCAGTTTTCTGGCCGAGGATTTTGCAGCTTTACCTAAATCTTCTATGGTGTTCAAGATATCACCTCCATCTCCATTCACTCATTAAGCATAACCATATTATCTCTATGTATAACCTCGTCACCATAATAGTGTCCAAGCATTTCCTGGATTCGATCTGATTGCAAGTTCTGTATTCTGCGAATATCTGTTGAAGTGTAATTGCTTATTCCTGCGGCAATATTATTCCCATCCCCATCTTTAATATAAACAATATCTCCCCTATCAAATCTTCCTTGGCAACTCAACACACCAGCCGGTAAGAGACTTGTTTTATTCCCCTGTAATGCAGTAACCGCACCTTCATCTATTTTTAAATCACCTTTGTTGGAAAGGCCACTCAACATCCACCTCTTTCTACTTTCTAGTTTTGAAACTGATGTCTTAAACAAAGTCCCCACTTTTTCGCCATTGGAAAGACGAGAAATAATAGAGTGCTCCGTTCCATCGGCAATAACCACATCAACTCCTGAAGCTGTAGCCAAACGGGCCGCTTCTATTTTGGTTACCATGCCGCCTCTTCCTCTTAAATCTGCAGAAGGTCCAGCATATTGATCCAATTTTTCATCTATTTTTTCAACGACAGAAATGAGCTCAGCATCCGAATGTATATTGGGATCCTTTGTAAACATACCACCTACGCTACCTAGTATCAGCAATAAGTCCGCATCAATCAGATTAGAAACTAGCGCTGATAAAGTGTCGTTATCCCCAAAAACTTCTCCTTCAAGTTCTTCCACAGCCACAACATCGTTTTCGTTTATGACCGGCACCACTCCATTATTCAACAGTGACAGTAATGTATTTCTTAAATTCAAATAACCAAGCCTGTCATTAACATCCCGTCTAGAAAGTAGGGCTTGGGCAGTAGGAATACCATGGCTGGCAAATGCTTGCTCATACAAATGCATCAGCCTTCCTTGCCCTACCGCTGCAAGAACTTGCCTGTCGGGTAAAACGGAACTTTTCGCTAGATTTCTCATAACTCCCCTGCCGGCCGCCACAGCTCCTGAAGATACTAAAATCATTTCTCTTCCACCAGCAGACAACTTTGCTATTTGAGCAACCAAATTTTCAATAAATATTTCATCTAGTTCATCCTTACCACCAGTAAGGATATTTGTACCTGCCTTGACAATGATCCGTCGATATTTATGGTGTTTTTCAGAACTCATTATTGCGTCCAAAATAGCAGACTATTTTCAGTTATTACACTATGTGGATGTTACCAAACTGCCCTAGAGAACTAGAACCTAAAGTTGAAGCCTTACCAACTAGGATCAACATCAGATGCATCATTATTGGTCAATCTCTTTTGATCTTCCCCTTTATTGTTCATGATGAAAATATCAAAATCCCCATCTAGGTCAGATGCGAAAGCGATATTTTTCCCATCCGGGGACCAAACAGGCTGAACATCTTTAACTTTGTCATTGCGTGTCAATCTAACTACGTTGTTCCCACTGTTATCCATCACATATATTTCAGGATTACCGTCACGTTCTGAGACAAATAATATTTGTCTTCCGTCAGGAGACCATGAAATATCATATTCGCTGCCTTCAGTGTCTGTAAGTTGATACAACCCTAAAGTAGATTCTGCATCGTCACTGCACTTTGGATCTTCAATCNCTTTTTCAATCACATAAATATTNGGNTTCCCGTCCCGATCTGATATAAATGCCAATTTTTTGTTNTCTGGCGACCATTTGGCTCC
Organism: Chloroflexota bacterium; assembly: GCA_002728195.1. GTDB lineage: Bacteria > Chloroflexota > Dehalococcoidia > Lucifugimonadales > UBA826 > UBA11996. The sequence goes on along the minus strand of PBWI01000061.1, from coordinate 1,855 downwards.
ATANTCGTTTCCACAAGTNATTTGCCTCTGATTGACACCATCAGGATTTCTGTCATGAATCCCAGGATTNGAAAANTTCGCAGATGAAAACACTACNGAATTACCATCAGAAGACCAATCACCAACTTCATCAGAAGAAATNTCNGACAGGCGGGGGCTAGGNGATTGNGACAANTCGCTAACATATACNTACGATTCTTTCCCCGGTTGGCTGGCGGCATATGCTAATCGAGAACTATCGGGGCTCCAGCGTGGTGTAACATANGTNCCCAATCCAGTAGTAATACTAAGCTTCTCTGCTTCTTTAAGCTTCATAACTTCGATTCCCACATTCGGATCTTTGGAATCTTTTGATACAGAAAAAGCCAACAATTTTCTGTTAGGTGACAAGATGGGCTGTTCCTCAGCGAAAGGAGTGTCCGTTAAGTTAATCTCTTCATTAGAATTTGGGTCAGAAGAATAAATATCCCATTGCCCATCTCGATCTGAGGCAAAGTAAATCGCTTCACTCCTAGAACCACAGGCGATAAACGCCATAATAAGCAGCGACAAGGACAAAAATCCTATAGTTTGTCTCGATATTAAGTCCATACCGAGATTTTACCGATCAATCATTTGGAGGGCTACCTGTTTACAACCTTCATTCAGGGCAAAACAGGCATTATTTATAACAGCACTTTAACCAAATTTGGCCTAGCTGTCCTTTAATTTTTCTCCAGTTACAGTAAAGGACCCACCAACATTTTCTGAAGGTGTAGACTTCAGGGCATTTTCTACTACATTTTTGGGCGGAGTTAAATTTCTTAATTCAGGAATAACTTTTTCTCCCATTAATTTTATAGAACTCATCAATTTTTCGTGCTCGATTCCTCCCCACATCATCCATAAACTGATATTTGTAATACCTGCATCGTTTGCTTTCTTAAATTTTTCAATAAGATAGTCAGGGTCTCCCAAATATGTTCGATCTAGGAATAAATCCTCAGGCATTTCACCTTCATACGGTACGGCCTGTGTTTTACCATCCACTACTTTCTTCTCAGTCAAAGCCTTCTGAGCTCGTATTTGCCATCGAATGTAAGGTAACTGGTCCAAGGCATCCTTCATCGTAGGAGCGCAATGTGTCATGCACTGCAAGGCCATACTCAGATTATCCACAGGTTTACCAGCATCACGCCTATATCTAACATAAGTTGCAAACTGTTTCGAAACTGCATCCATACCCATCATGCTGGAAGTCAACGGCAATATATCTTCCTCAGCAGCTAATTTTAGTGAGCCCTCTGAGGAGCCTGCCAACCACATTGGTGGATTGGGTTTTTGATAAGGTTTAGGAAAAACTGTAATAGGCTCTTCCACTTTTATGTACTCTCCATCATAGGTCCAGTCTTTATGTTCTCTCCAAGCCTTCATCATCACTTCTATACCTTCCTGAAACCGAGGCCTAGATTCTTCAAGTCCAATGCCAAACCCTCCCATCTCATAAGGCTGATACCCACGCCCAACCCCACAAAATATCCTGCCTTCAGTGAGATGATCTAATACTGCTATTTCCTCAGCCGCTCTTAAAGGTTGCCATTCTGGAACAATGATGGCGGCTGTCCCTATTTTTATGGTTTCAGTATTCTCAGCGATCTTCAAAGCTTGTAGCAAAGGGGCTGGTGAGAATCCGTAGTTAGAAAAATGGTGTTCTGCTATTAAAACATAGTCAAACCCAAGGCTTTCAGATAGTTTAATTTGCTCCAATCCTTCATCAAATATATCTTTAAATTGACGGAGTTCCGGATTTGGCCATTCGAAAAACAAACCGAATTTCACTTTGATTACCTACCTAGATGAATTTTTTACAACCTCA
>PBWI01000060.1 GCA_002728195.1 Chloroflexota bacterium | reverse complement strand
CATTTCTCTGGAAGTTAGAGCTATTTCAAGATCTTTTGCCACGACTTTGGCGTCATCATCAAAAGTTTCGTAGAAATCGCCCATTCTGAACAGCAAAATGTCGTTAGGATGATTTGACTTAATATCCAAATATTGTTGTCGGGCTGGGGTTGCCATTAAGCATTAGTCCAAAACATGTTTAATAGCATTGTAACTAAAACAAGGCAGGAATTGTATTTACGACCGTCGAAACGCAATACGGGTAAAAATATTAATCGTCTTTCCAGAAGCGTTCTTCAAGGAATTCATACCCGTCGATAGTTACTTTTTCCTTTACGTCTTCAATCATGCCCGCATGTCCACATGCGTAAACCATAGTGTCCTTGTTGGTTAAATTGAATTCGCTAAGCTTATCTTTGACTATGTTATTTACCCTGCCGGTATCTCCAGCCCAACTAGAATTTTTGGCCTCGTCAGGTCTGCTAATGGTTGGAACAAACGTGACAAGAGAAGGGTTTTCTTCACTTAAGTTTTCGAATTCCTTGTCGTAGACAAATTCGTCTGTGTAGCTCGCTCCTTCTAGTACGTAGAAGTGGTGTCCACTTTTACCATGTTCAATATAATCTCGGAGGAAACTGACATACGGGACTACGCCTGTTACAGTGGAAACTAAGAATTGATTTTTCATTTCATCCTTGAAGGTGAATATTCCTTTGGCACGAGGTCGTATAGTTACTTTGTCTCCTTCATGAAGATCCCAAAGCATTGGTGTCAGGACCTCACCTTCAGCAACCGGAACAAGTTCTATGAATAGTTCTATTAGTTCCTCATGGGGTGCTGACGCAATGGAATATGCCCTTTCAACGCCATCATGCCCTATTGTGCAATATTGCCCCGGTTTGAAAGTGTAGCCCTCTGGTTTTTCAAGCCACATTAAAGATAGATCTCCGGTTTGATCTTCTCGCCGAACTATTTTGATTTCTTGCAGAGGTGCTTTTTGTGGGAATTTTCTAGTTGCCATATGTACTCCTGTCTTTGGCGAGCGAGCCTCACTTAAACCTTCTCAACTCGCACTTTGCAAAGTCTAAGATTTTTTATTTTAGACATTGGATCGGGTTCCGCGCTGTTGTTCAGGGTTTCTATTAAAGAACCAAAAAGGGTAGTGGTGGCCACCATTCCTGAATGCAGCCCGTTGAGATGTGCAGACCCAGTTAGTTCGAAACTTTCGCCTAATATTTTGACTGTGTCTCCCTCTGAGATCCCTGCTTTTTCAGCGTCTTGACTATTCATTTCAATGACTTCTGTTCTCGTTATGGTATTCTCGTCATTCTCAGTCACTATACCCGCGTCCCTATCTGCGTCAAATAAAACTCTACCCTGGGCAAAAATAAAGGGGTATTGATCATTTACTTCAGGGCCATTACTTTGAGTGAAATCAAGGGGTGATAGGACGTATTTTCGGTTTGTGTTTAATGTNCTAATGTGACCTGCTGTTCCAAGTTTTCCGATGGGAACATCCTTGTAGGACTCTACCTCTTTTATTATTTCTGTCAGAATATTTTCGGAGGAAGAATAGGGGAATTCTTTGGATCCCAACCTTCCTGCTAGCTGCGACAATATCCGCCAATCTTCATCTTCATCTCCCATGGGGCCTATGGCGGCCCTAAGTCGGTGGACCCTACCTTCCATATTTGTGTAAGTACCGTTTTTTTCTGCGAAGACAGCTGAAGGTAAGACAACATCTGCAATTTTTGTAACATCACTTTCAAAACTTTCGTGAACCACTAAAAATTCTAAGTTTTTTATTTTTTCCATAAACTCCTCCCGGTCTGAAGTGTTATGAAAAAGTTCATCCCCAATTAAATGTAAGGCTTTTATAGTTCCAGACGAACAAGCCTTTGATATTTCATCAAGACCCAGCCCTGGAGCCTCTATTGTTCGATGCCCTGGTAAAAAGTCAGGTACACAGCCCATATCTTTGGACCCTTGTTGATTTGCCCCACTATACANAGGATACATTCCACCCGTTTGTTTCCCTATGTTTCCGGTGACAAGAGCTAAGTTTACAAGAGATCTAACAGTGCCATCTATATACTCGTCAGAGATGGTTTCCAATCCGTAAAGTATCGAAGATGATTCTGAATTGCCAATAATTTGAGCTAGTTCAATTATTTCTTCTTGAGGAATTCCTGTTTGCTCANTCACTTTGACCAGNTCAAAGTNCCAGAGTGAATTACGGAATTCATCATAGCCTTCGCAATTTTCTGTAGCAAAATTATGATCTTCTAACGATTGATCAAGGATACTTCTAAGGACACCTCCAATGAGGTTGGATTCTGAATTAACAAGAGGCCGGATCCATTTTGTAGCGTATCGTGTGAGTTCCGTTTCTCTTTGATCGATTACTATGAGCTTTGCGCCTTTGGATAGCGCCTGTTTTATCGGGACTGAAGCTACATTTTGTTCTTCTGTTATGTTGCCTGATACTAGTAGTATCACATCTGATTTTAAGAGATTCCATATTGTATTAGTGGCCGAGTCATCACCTGTGGCGTTTTGTAGGGCTGAAATCAACTTGGGTCTCATATTCGATGACACATTAATATTGTTTGATTTCATTACTCTGCGTGCGAATTTTTGAGCTGTGTAATTGTCTTCGTTCGTTCCTCTCGAGGATGCTACTAAAGCATATTCGTCGTTGGTGTAACTTTCTAATTTCTCAGACAAGAAATCTAAGGCCTCAGGCCAGGTTACTTCCTCAAGTTCAGAATTTCGACGTACCATAGGTTTTTTGAGTTTGTTTCTTTTGTTAACAAAGTCCAATCCGAATTTACCTTTGAAGCAAGCCATACCCATATTCGCTTCAGCCTGACGGTTTGGGATAGAACGAACTACCTTATTTCTCTTATTAACATCAAGATCCAATTGACATCCAACTGGGCAATGAGGGCAAGTGGTCGAGACTTGTTCGACCGCTTTGTCCCATTTGTATTCTTTTTCCACAATTGCCCCTGTGGGGCAGACATCAATGCATGCCCCACAGAACTCGCAACCTGATTCAAGAAGAGAAGTTCCTGATGCTGTACCGATTATGCTTCTACCAGACCTGTCTTTAAGGGTGATGGCACGGTCTCCTCTGACTTCGTCGCAGGCTCTAACACATCTAGAGCATACTATGCATAAATTCATGTCCATGTCCCAAAAAGGATCTTTTACTTCTAATGGAAGATGGCGGTTGTTATACGTAAGCGGAGTGGTAAGTTCCATTTCCATATATCTCACAGTATCTTTTAATTCGCACCTTTCGTTTTTGGGGCACGTTACACATCTGTCGTTAACTGAAACGTGACGAAGACAAACATCAGTTGGGCCACAAAGTTCTATTCTGTGGCAGTTAAGGCAGCCATGGGGATGTTCAGAAATGAGCAGTTCCATTATCCCCTTTCTAAGCCCCACAGTATCCTCTGCATTTGTTTCGACTCTCATGCCTTCAGATACAGGAGTTGTGCATGATGCTGGGCTACCAGGTAAGGCTCTGTAGCTGCCGTCTGGGGTAGGAGCTTCTGCCTTTACCACGCACATTCTACAAGCCCCATATGGTTTCATTCCTGGGTAGTAGCATAGATAAGGTATGTACATGCCGTTATCCATTGCAGCTTGTATTATCATACTGCCTGGCTCTGCTTGGACTTCCACTCCGTCTATTGTAAGGTTAACCTTATCTGACATATTACTCTCCAATTACGTGGTCAGTAGCATATGGCCGTGTATTTTTCGGGACGATTTTGGAACGATCGCAACTTCCTGTCGGGCATCTGTTTTCCTCGATATGCAATCTGAAATCTTCTTCGAAATGAGTGATAGCAGACCGTATGGGCCCAAAACCTAACTGCCCATGTCCGCAAAGTGAACCTGCTTCCATGGTTCCACCGACACTTTTCATTAGATCCATATCACCGGGTTTACTGTCGTAGTTGGATATACGTTCTACAATCTCTAGTAAATGTTCCATTCCTAACCTGCAGGGGAAGCATTTTCCACAGGATTCAAATTGGCAAAATGCGACTAGTACCCTTGTCAAATCAACAGCACAAACCCTATTGCTTCCCACAATTATCCCGCCTGACCCAAATATAGCTCCGGCGCTTCTCATTTCGTCAAAATCTATATGAATATCCCTACTATCTGGACCTAACACTCCCCCTAGAGGACCTCCCGTCTGAAGTAGTTTTAGTTGATCATTGTTACTCACGCCACCTCCCAAGTCATCTATAACTTCTCCTAGAGTCAATCCCATGGGCACTTCATAGAGTCCTGGTCTATTTACATCTCCACTCAAGCACACTATCGCAGTGCCGGTGCTTTGGTTAACTCCAATGGAAGAAAACCAATCTGCCCCCTTAGAAATTATTTCGGGAGCATAGGACAAAGATTTTACGTTATTAATATTGCTTGGTTTTCCCCACACCCCGAATGCTGCCGGAAAAGGTGGCCTGTACCTGGGCATGGATCTTTTGCCTTCTACGGCTTCCATCAGAGCAGTTTCTTCACCTGCCACATAAGATTCGCCTGTTAGGGCTACCTCTATGTCGAAGCTAAAATCTGTTCCTAAAATATTTTTCCCCAGCAGACCTGATTCATAAGCTTGCTCGATAGCTTTTTCAGTTCTTTGGATTGGTCCTTCATGACCATGTCTGATGAAAACTACTCCATTTGAAGCTCCAGTGGCATATCCAGCAATAGCGAGTCCTTCTAATAAGGTATGTGGGTCACTCTCTAATATCCCCTTGTCGTTATAAGCACCTGGATCCCCCTCTTCACAATTGCACAGGATGTATTTGGTTGGTCCGGGAGAGCCAACTAAAAAACTCCATTTCACACCTGTTGGGAATGCTGCTCCTCCTCTGCCTCTGAGTCCAGAATTTTTCACCTCGTCTATAACATCTGATGGGGACATATCAGACAAGGCCTTATTTAGCCCTTTATATCCACCATTGGCTATATATTGGTTTATGTCGTACGGTGACGTATGTCCAGCATTTCTAAGGGCTATTCTGTTTTGGAGTTTCAGCCCTGGCATTGATTCAAGGGAAACTTCGTCTTTTACTGGCCCTTCGTTTCCTAAATATCCAAAAATTTTTTCTTGTGGGTATCCATCGGATACTAAATACTCGTCAAGTATTTGGCCAATATCTTCAGTAGTTACGTTGTTGAAGAACAGCCTCGACTTACCTGGTTTTTTTATGTCTATAAGAGGCTCTGCATAACAGAGGCCAAGGCATCCAACTTCTTGTATGTTAGCTTCTATACCCTTTGCCGCTAGATGCTTTTTCATTGTATCTAAGACTCTGAATGCCCCAGCTGCATGTCCGCACATGGCGGTACCGACTCTTATTAATGGGACACTACCATTAGTCATCGCGTCCCATTCAGTTTTGGCTCTTGAGGCAATTTCTTCGTAATTCATTAACTATTTGGACCTGTTATAGTGGGTTTTTCTCTGATCAAGATCACCTAATAATTTATCAGCCATGTCTGGGTTAACATTTCCGTATAATTCATGGTCGACGCTTAATACTGGAGCCTGTGAACAGGCACCAAGACATGTATTGAATCGGAATGAGACTTTGCCATCCTCGGTGTCACCTTCTGAGGCCAACCCCAGTTTGTCTAGAACCACTTCCAGTAACTCGGTAGAGCCCTTTAGGTGACAGGTCGGTCCCCAGCAAACTTCTACGGAATGTTCTCCTGGCGGCGTAAACCTGAAATTTGGGTAGAAGGAAGCCACTCCAAACACAGAATTAATAGAGGTGTTGGAATGAACCGCTACCTCCTCTATTGCTTCTTCAGGGATGTAACCTATTGAATCCTGAATTGCCAGCAAAGATGATAGTACAGTGACTGTCGGCCGTTTTTGAGAATCAATGGCCTCTTTAATGGTAGTCCTGAGATTGTCTTTTTCAGTTGTCAAAGATGCCTATCCTGATCTTTGTAAAAATTGTCACAAGCATATCATAGGGGTCTTCCTCGGACAATTCATTTGATCTTGAGATTTTCCAATGCTAGTGCCGCCATTTTCCTACCCATGGCAACACTGTAATTTGTGCCTCTATCTTGAGGGTACACCTGTGAGGTGTTTGCGAGATAAAGATTTCGTATACCAGTTTCATGGGCAGGTATATTCTGGCTGTAGTTTGTATCAACAACGGGTTGAGCATTTGGTATCTTGTAATGGTGATATTCCTTTACCCATTTGCGATCGAAATTGGGGTTAATTTTTTCTAAATGGGGAAGGTAAGTATTAAACAATTCTTCAGCATTCATTTTGTACATAGGGTCTGCTTCTTCCAAATAGTTTGATAAATAGACTATCCTATTGCCCCCATACATTTCTGATCCTACTAAATTTGTATGTTCAATGAGTCCGATGAATGGTATAGATCTATCA
>PBWI01000059.1 GCA_002728195.1 Chloroflexota bacterium | reverse complement strand
TTGGGATAATTTTTGGGTGTTTGCTGGTTCGTCTTGGTCTAGAAGATTTTACAAGGCAGTTCCGGTAACGAAAGATTTATGCAATGAGGTTTTCGTAACCGCTGATGGGAAATCTTGGGAATGGAAAGAGAATAGAACGGATTTGCAAACCATAGGCTCTTATACGAGAACATGCAGATGTGTGATAGATCCTTCCTATAATGAAGGAAAGATTAGGGCTGATATTCTTTGGAATTGGATAGATAAATATAGTAATTAAATAACGCTGATTAATTGACACTTTTCTTGGTCAAATCATATAATCTATTTCTCTAATTGAGACTAAGTATCAAAAATCAGATTGTGATACTCAAGATGTAAAAATGAAGAATGGTTTTCCGAATCAAAATTTTATAGATTGTTGCCTCGTATGTGGTCCAAATTGTGTTTGTTGCATAAGAGCCAGTGGGGCATGTGTAGAGTTTGACGGTAATTTGGTACTGGATGATGTTTCATTTTCAGTTGGCAGAGGTGTATTGTCTGCATTGGTGGGACCAAATGCGGGAGGGAAAAGTACCTTATTTAACGCCATAGCTGGTATCCAAGAAATTGTTCACGGTTCTATATATGTGAATGGGATGAGTCCAAAGGATTCCCGTGGCTCAATTAGCTATATACCTCAGAGAGAAAATGTTAATTGGAGATTTTCCCTAACTGCTGAAGAAGTAGTTAACTTGGGGCTTGTCAAAAATACTTCGATGTTCGGATTTTCGAAGAAGAATTCAAAAATGGTTGAATCTGCTTTAGAAAGAGTCAATATGTTGCAGGATAAAAACCAATTAATTAGTGAGATGTCTGGAGGGCAAAGGCAAAGAGTCTTTATAGCAAGGGCTTTATGCCAACAAGCTAATATTCTTCTGTTAGATGAAGCTTTCAGTGGTGTTGATGTGGCCTCACAATTTGGGTTAATTGATACCTTGAGGGATTTAAAAGACGAGGGCAAGACCATCATTATCGCTACCCATGATCTTAACACCCTTGCTGACAGGTTTGACGAGGTGATATGCCTAAATCGGCACGTTTGTGCACAAGGTCCCCCAGCTACCGCATTCACACCTGAAGTTTTGGAAGAATTGTATGGATCGCACCCAGGGATGTTTTATGAACATTCACTTGGACATCATCATGATTGATTTTATTGTAGAACCATTTAGATATGATTTTATGTTAAGGGCCTTATTAGTATCAGGCATGGTAGGGATTATATGCCCTATTCTGGGTTCTTATGTTGTTATAAGAGGTATGGGATTCATGGGTGATGCCATGGCTCATGCAGTATTACCTGGCATAGTAATTGCTTTAATACTGGGAATTTCGCCATTTTTGGGATCTATACCTATGGCGATTTTTGTGGCAGTTTCAGTTGGCTACCTCATTCGACGGAAAACTGTTACTGAAGACACCGCTGTTGGTGTTATGTTTGCTGGATTGTTTTCTCTTGGACTTGTCTTTATTTCTCTCGCTGGCGGACTTGCTGTGAGCGTCGAAGATATACTGCTGGGTCAGATTCTTGGAGTATCTAGATTTGATATGTTGATCTCATTCGCTTTGACTATTGTGGTGTTAATCATACTTAGTGCATTTCACAAACAGCTTGTTTTTTCTGGTTTTGATCCAGTTGGTTCGGTGGTAGCCGGTTTAAATGTCGGGGCATTAAACTATATATTTCTAATCTTGCTTGGTATTTCTATTGTGGTGACTTTAGATGTAGTAGGCGTTGTTCTTGTTGTGGGTCTACTCGTAACACCGGCTGCGGCTGCACAGATGGTTGTAAGGAGATTTACTCGGTCAATGCTGTTGGCAGTTTCATTTGGGCTATCCTCAGCTGTGATCGGTCTCTACATGTCTTACTATTTTGATCTTCCATCGGGTCCTGTAATGACTCTAATTACCTTCATCATTTTTTTGTTCTGCGCTTTTTATGCACGGGTTTTTACTCAAGCGCAGCCATCGCATCTAATGTAAAATTCGATGTTGTGTCCCACAATCACACCAGGTATATCAGACTCTATACCTTTTAGTAGCCTTTCAACTGTTGAGGCTCTGAAGTCTCCAACTTTTCCACACGATACACATACAGTGTGATGGTGGTGGTCCGCACGAGAAAGGGAGTAAATGGGCATTCCTTCTTGTGTAGAAAGACGGCATATCACGTCTGACTCAAGCAGGATTTTAAGGGTGCGAAATACTGTGGCTCTTGAAACTCCCTTGAGCTGGTCGATTATTTGCTCGGCAGTAAAGCCTTCGTTGGCTTCGTGGATAAAATCAACNATTTTTTGTCTGGGAGTNGTGATCCGNAGACCGTTGTCTTCCAATATAGCCAGTAAATTAGGTCTAGTTGGTTTGGTATTGGAGTTTGTCATTATTAATTCCTCACCACAGAATAACAGATTAATAAATGAAGATAGTTCTTAACAATTTGCNNATTTTAATTTTCACCGATGGTAAACTTCGAAGTTATACCTTAATGTACCTAATACTAAGATCATGACAATTGACAAGTAGTAAAGAAAACAATCACTCCATTCCAGATTCGGACTCGGATGATGTGAGACCTGACAGACCAACTGATCGTAAAAATAAATCTGGATTTTTTTACGGTTGGTGGATTTGTATTGGTGGCGCTTTTGTTATGGCGATGTCTTCTGGGATTAATTTTCACGGATTTGGTAATTTCATTATCCCTTTAAGTAAAGAATTTGGCTGGAGCCGAACCACAGTTTCAGCCGTTTTTTCCTTAGCGCGATTAGAAGCTGGGTTTATCGGACCTGCAGAAGGTTGGGCTGTCGATCGCATGGGTCCTCGTAAATTGATGTTAGTTGGAATTCCTTTGATGGGCATTGGTTTTGTCTTATTGAGCCAAGTAAGCGGCCTTTTTACTTTTATGCTTGTATACATTCTAGGAATAACACTTGGTAATAGCTTAGGAATGCATGTCCCGGCTTCAGCGGCTGTTGCAAACTGGTTCAACAGAAAAAGAGGCTTGGCTTTTGGAATTATGTGGTCCGGTGTGGGACTTGGGGGTTTATTNGTTCCTGCTTTAGGCTGGGCTATTGATGCTTATGGATGGAGGGATGCATCAATTCTTGTAGGTGTTTTGGTTATTTTAGTAGGATTCCCTATTGCTGCTCTGATGCGGCATCGGCCAGAACAATATGGATTCTTGCCTGATGGGNAAAAAGTCCCTGACCAGTCCCCAAAGGAAAGTGGCCTTGTTCTTGAAGTAGAGGATGCGGACTTTACAGCGAGGGAAGCTCTTCAAACTTCAAGTTTTTGGTACCTATCATTATCCATTATGGCTAGATCATTAGTCACTGGTGGAGTNGGACTCCATTTGGTNCCATATTTTATTGGACTTGGTGCTAGTCCGGTTGAGGCCGCTACATATGCTGGGTCAGTAGGAGTCATAAGTATCCCAGGAAGATTTGGTCTTAGTTATCTTGGGGATTACTTCAACAGGCGATACATGATGGCAATTTCGTTACTTTTCATGACGGCTTCCATAGTTCTTTTAGCCACTGCTGACTCATTATCTTCATCAATACCAGGGTTGGTAGCTTATTCTATCTCTCAAGGTGGTATATCAGTCATACCGCAGGCAATCATTGCTGATTATTTTGGCAGAAAAGCCTTCGCTACTATATCTGGCTTTAGAAGTAGCATCCAAATGGTTGGAATAATAATTGGACCTGTAGTTTCTGGGTTTGTATATGACAAAACTGGTAGCTATGAATGGGCCTTTTTGGGATTTGCAGCAGCATCCATTGTCTCAATGTTTCTTGTCATTATGGCACTTCCTCCTGCCCGCCGTAATTGAGGAACTCTTGGAACTTCCAATTTACGACTCACTTATTTGTGCTAGAATCCTTCCATTAAAAATAGAAATTTGATTGGGGGAGCTTGGAACGGCCAGGCTGAGAGGGCAACACAGGTGTTGTCGACCCGTTAAATACCTGATCTGGGTAATGCCAGCGTAGGGATACCAATACGCAAACAGAACTTTTCCTGGCCGCCTATCAAAGGGCGGTTTTTTTTTGGGGTGAATTTGAGGGTTTTTGGTGAAATGGAAACGGCGATAGATAGCCACATAAACATAGTNGGTCTCGAGAAGACAATTAATCAGGATGGAAATTCCGTAAGAATTCTTGATGGAATTGATCTGGCAATCAATCGGTCAGAAGTCATATCTGTATTGGGACCCAGTGGTTGTGGCAAAAGTACTTTNCTTAATATTATTGCTGGTCTTGATCAACCTGACTCAGGGTCGCTCAATATAGATGGGCTGGACTTTGATTCTAGATTAGGATCAGTTGGCTATATGCAACAAAAGGATCTTCTTTTACCGTGGAGGTCAGTAAAAGATAATGTAATTCTTGGCCTGGAAGTAAGAGGGATGTCGAAAAAACAGTCATACCAAATAGCTGAATCACATTTTGATTCTTTTGGCTTGTCTGGTTTTGAATCAAACTATCCAAATGCACTATCTGGGGGAATGAGGCAGAGAGCATCGTTTCTGCGGACGGTTATAACTGAGCCAGATGTTCTTTTANTGGATGAACCGTTTAGTGCTCTTGATGCATTGAATAGGTCAAGGATGCAGATGTGGTTGCTTGATTTNCTGGATGAAATAAAGAANACGGTCCTACTNGTCACGCATGACGTTGACGAAGCCATTATTCTTTCAGATCGAATCTATGTTATGACCTCTAGACCAGGGAAGATTCATTCAGTCGAAAAAGTTCCATTCGCCAGACCAAGAAATCGAGACATAGTGAATGGTAATTCTTTTGTTGAATTGAAATCCAGGATATTGTCGTTTCTTTGGGATCAAAACTAGATATGGAAAATTGGCTGATTAGATGGAGCCCAGCGTTTGGGATTGTNATTCTAATTTTATTTGTGTGGGAAGCACTCGTAGAGATAAGGAACATACCTAATTGGTTGTTACCTCCACCNTCTTCTGTAGCCATGACTATATATAGTGACTACAGTTTACTAACCATGCACACTTTAGTGACCTTGGAGGAAATTGTGCTAGGTTTTTTACTAGCACTGGTTGTGGGTGTATTTTTTGCTTCTGCTATTTGCCTCTCAAATACTGTTGAAAAGGCGTTATATCCTTTCATTATTGCTTCTCAAACAGTCCCAATCATAGTGATAGCTCCTATGCTACTAGTGTGGATAGGGTACGGATTGGCCCCTAAAGTAATAGTGGTTGCCTTGATAAGTTTTTTCCCTATCGTGGTTAACATGGTTGATGGAATGAAAGCTGTAGACCCGGATATTCCAAAATTGATGTACACACTGGGCGGAAAAAAATCTCAGGTATTTTCAAAGGTCATGATTCCCTCCTCACTCCCATATTTGTTTTCNGGACTTAGGGTGGCAATTGCAATGAGTGTTATCGGGGCTGTAATAGGGGAATGGGTAGGNTCAAGTGAAGGTTTGGGCTACTTAATGATTAGATCTAAACCTCAATTTCAAACTGAACGAGTATTTGCAGCAATAGTAATCCTGTCTTTTATTGGAGTAGGCTTATTTTGCTTAATAACCTATTTGGAAAAAATATTTGTACCTTGGTCTACTAAACGAAGAGTTCATAATTAAAGGCTGTGTGTATCTCATGAAATTAGGAGAGGAAGTTAAAAATGAGAGATAGATTGGCGTTATTAGTGTTTATATTTGGGTTAATTTCTTTCAGTATTTCTTGTAGTTCGGAGGAAACTGTTTCTGAAGTGAAATTAGCTTTGGACTGGTATCCTAATGCAAATCATATTGGATTGTATTTGGCCGAAGAAAATGGTTATTTTGAAGATGAAAACCTAAAGGTAACAATNTATACACCATCGGANCCTTCTACCGTTTTGCAAACTGTAGCTTCAGGTGCCGATGACTTTGGGATGAATTATCAGCCCGATGTATTAATAGCTCGTTCAGAGGGAGTTCCTGTAGTATCTGTTTTGGGTATGGTTCAGCACCCGTTGAATTCTATGATGGTATTACAATCCTCTGGAAATGAAAGCCCGAAAGATTTGAAAGGAAAGAAGGTAGGCTATCCAGGCATACCTTGGAATGAGGATGCTCTTAATACNATGTTGCAATCNGATGGTCTAAGTGGCATTGATGATGTTGAGCTAGTNAATGTNGGTTGGGAATTAGGGTCATCCNTGATATCTGAGACCGTCGACGCAATNATTGGGGCTTACTTTACTCATGAAAGCATTGTCCTTGAGAATGAAGGACATCCGGTAAATGTGATGCGCATGGAAGAATGGGGCGTTCCAGACTACTATGAGTTGGTAATGGTAACCAGTGAAGATTATTTGTCTAAGAATCCCGACATAGTTGAAAGATTTACAAGAGCCGTTAGCAAGGGATACACCGATGCTATTTCGGATCCTCAGTCAGGGGTAGACGTATTAAAAAAACATGCTCCTGAGATTGATGAAAGTGTGGACAGGCCTGGAGCAGATTTGCTTCGGGATCTGTGGAAATCGAAGGGTGGCAACTTTGGAACTCAAGAAGAAATTAAATGGGTATCTTTTGCCGAATGGATGAAAAAGAGGGGAATTATAAATGAGGATATCGATCCTAAAATTGCNTTCACAGATAAGTATTCAACCAAATAAACTGAAATAGGAAATGGTTTTGATAAGTGATGCTTACAAGCAAACTAAAAGTTAAGTATTCTGATCTGTGGGAGTCAATGACTCACCATAGATTTGTTTCTCAGATGGCCGATGGTTCTTTGTCGCCGGAGATATTCAAGACATATTTTTTACAGGACTATGTNTTTGTTAATGATTTGGTCCCTTTGGCGGCCCAAGGAATTGCAAAAGCTCCAAATCTAGATGCTGCTTCGATTTTTAACGAGTTTCTAGTGGGGGTTTTGGATCCGGAGAATGATTTGTTTATGCGTTTTTTTAATGAACTGGGGGCAACGCAACAAGATTACTCCTCGGCCAAGGCATCCCCAACAACTCAAGCATTTGGAGATTTTTTGGTGAGGACCTCTCTAGAAGGGACTTTTGATGAAATTGCCTTGGTTTTATATGTCACGGAGGGAACATATCTTGATTGGGGGACGCGGCTNATAANGGAAGGTGCAGATCCTGAGAATGCTGTTTACAGGGAGTGGATCGATTTACATGGGCCANCCGTGCTTGGAAGCTTAGTGTCTTGGCTTGAAGACCACATAAATAANCACTCNAAAATTAACGAGGAAAGGGCTGATTATCTCTTTCACACTGCCCTCAGATATGAATTTCTGTTTTGGGAATCAGCGTACGATGATGAGAAGTGGTTCGATTTTTAAATTGAAAATTAAATTGGGACATGGGTTATGAATAATCTGATAAAGCGCACATCGAGATGTTTAACAATAGCTGGTTCAGATTCTGGAGGAGGGGCGGGGATTCAAGCGGATCTCAAAACTTTTGCTGCAAATGGGGTCTATGGAACTTCTGCGATTACAGCGGTGACCGCCCAAAACACCACAGGCGTTCAAGATGTTTTGGAGATGCCAATTAATCTAATTGAAAATCAAATTGATTCTGTACTCTCCGACATAGGAGCAGATGCTGTTAAAACAGGAATGCTGTCTAGCTCAGAAATTATTAGTATTGTGGTTGAAAAACTATCTCAGTATGAAATCAAAAATTTGGTGGTGGATCCTGTAATGGTTGCAAAGGGTGGCGATAAACTTTTGCAGGATGAGGCAATTTCTGCTTTAAAGAACGAATTAATCCCTATTGCTTTAGTTGTTACTCCTAATGGGCCAGAGGCCACTGCAATTACGGGGGTAGATGTTGTAGATATAGACAGTGCAAAGGTTGCTGCGGTACGGCTGGTGGAGATGGGTTCCAAATCAGCTGTCGTGAAAGGTGGACATATCGATGAAGGTCCAGCTACAGATGTGTTGTATGACGGTAGCTCATTTCATTTGTTTAGTACTCGGAGAGTAGAAACTCCTAATACCCATGGTACAGGGTGCACATTTGCCTCAGCGGTAGCTGCTGGGGTAGCTAAAGAGATGTCAATAAGAGATTCGGTCAGCCAAGCAAAAGCCTTTGTGACGGGAGCTATTAGAGGTGACTTGAACATAGGGAATGGTCATGGACCATTAAATCATTTCCACGAGTATTGGAAATCCTAGTAGGAATAAATTGATTGATTGTGAATTTCAAGGTGTTATGATTCACCGGTTTTGTATTGTTCATAGGTTGGAGAGATAAATGGAATCTGTTGAAGTAAGCCCTGAATTACGGAAGGGAAGAAATCAGCTAGCTGTGACAGTTACGCTGGGACACGCAGTTAAGCATGTATTCAATTCAGCTTTGCCTATTCTTTTAACCTTAATGAAAGGCGACTTAGGTTTATCAAACACAGAATACGGCGTTATTACTAGTGTAGGTAGAGGAACGAGTGGCGCCACAACTATGGTTGCAGGGTACTTGGGAGAGAGGTTTGCAAACAGAGCAGGACTGATGCTTTTCATCTCTCTGAGTATGATGGGTATATCGTACTTTCTTCTCGGGTTTGCACCCAGCTTCTGGTGGGTGTTGGCTGTGATGTTATTGGTTGGCATTGGACCATCTCTATATCACCCACCAGCAATAGCCTCATTGTCGAGGAAATTTCCAGACCGAAGAGGGTTTGCTATATCCCTACATGGTACAGGTGGTTCTATTGGGGAAATGCTTGGACCTATTGTGGTCGGGTTACTAACGACTGAGTCTGTAAAAACGGCCTCAATTATATCGCTTACTTATTTAGTAGCTTTCCAATGGGATGAAGTTCTTAAAATCAGTGTTTTCCCAGCCTTATTATTCGCCGTACTTGTGTATTTGATGATGAGAAATATTCCAACTGTTGATAGTGATACTGCGTCGATAAGAGATTATTTTGGGGATGTTGGCTTATTGCTCAAAGATAAAGTCATGCTAGGCCTTATCTTTGTTACTGCTTTTCGGTCCATGGCTCAAGCGACGATCGTTGCATTTTTGCCGGTGTATTTGATTGATACACTTGGGAAAGATGCAATCACGACAGCACTTTTCATTGCAGGCGCACAGGCAACTGGAATTGTTGCGCAACCTATTATGGGTTGGTTGTCGGATAAATACGGAAGGAAAATTGTGCTAGTGCCTGCAATGTCTCTCCTAGGAGTTCTCTATTTGACTCTTAGTGTTGCTGATGATGGTGTGCAACTCATTCTCAATGTGTTGGCAATGGGTGCATTTGTATATTCACTCCACACGATATTTATTGCGGCAGCCATGGACGTTGCAAAAGGTAGGGCGCAATCCACTGTCGTCTCATTAATTTATGGGGCGAGCTTTTTGGGTACCGTAGGACCAGTGATAGCCGGATTACTGTCTGATACTGATTTAGGAATCAAAAGTTGTTTTATTTTCAGCGGAATTGTTGCACTGGTGTCCACTGTAGTTTTGGCAGCTCTGAAGCTACCTAAAACAATCAATCAACAGCAAACTCACTAGTAACGGCTTGAATATGGTAATCAAATATTAATGATATACGGTTCTGTTTGTTTCTCAGTTGTTACCACCGGCCCATTCTCATAGTAGAATAGATCGATTTCAGATCTGACTCCGAATTCTCCGGGTAGGTATATTCCAGGTTCTATGGTAAATCCGATTTTTGGGCTTACAGCCCGAGTATCATGAGTTTCCCATCCGTCGAGGTTAACAGCATTGCCATGCGCTTCTTTACCTAAGCTATGACCCAACCTATGGCTAAAATATTTGCCGTAGCCAGCGTTATTAATATAGTCTCTAGCTTCAGCATCGACTTCCCAACCTTGGAGTATCCTTTCCTCTGAGTGAGCTTTTTCTAGCAAAGAAACTGCGGCATCGCGACTGCCGATAACGGTGTTGAATACCTCTAGATGCTTGTTGGGTACTTTGTTCCCGATAAATGCTGTCCAAGTTATATCGGCACAAACTGATGGTTCATCTTCTATCCTTCCCCATAGGTCAATTAAAAGCCAATCTCCTTTTTGCATTGTTACGGAATTAGATTCTGTAGGCTCAAAATGAGGATCTGCGGCATGGGCGTTGATAGCTACAACTGGCCCGTCAGGAGTTTTAAGTTTACGTTTGATGAATCTATCTCGTATGAATTCTGCTACCTCAAACTCTGTAATATCCGATCCTATATTTTCACCAATGAAATTGAAGGCTTCTTTAACTGTAGAGGTTAAAATTTCAGAAGCTTTTAGGTGGGAATTTAGCTCTGCTTCGGACCATCTCTGAGTAGCATACTGAATTAAATTAGCAGAAGTTACTACTTCAACGCCCAAACTTTTAACCAGCTCTAGTGTGCCTCCATCAATTTTTGTGACTCTAGGTAGGACTCCCATAGGTGAGTATTCCATGGCAACCTTGCCCTGTTGAGGAAGATGAGATTTCAGGGTATTGATCATTTGGTCCCGACTTACCCAGTATTCGGTTTTTATTCCTAGATGTTCAAATCTATTTTGATCGACAAAACTTACAATAAGTTTTGGATCAGAACTTGCAGGTATCCATAGCCAACATGGCCTTGTGATATTAGGTATGTAGCCAACTGTATCTGAAAAAATGGGATTCATACCTCTATAGTCATAAAGGAGCCATCCGTCAATTTCGTTTTCACGCATGTATTCTTGCGCTTGAGCTATTACTCCCAGAATGGAGTTGTTGTGTTGAAGCATTTAATCTACCTTTCGTCCAGTGTCATACTCTTTAACAAAATTTATGATTCCATCGGCAGTAATTTCGGTTTGGTCTCCATTGTTTAAATTCCTTAGAGTGTATAAACCGGTGGATAGTTCATCATCCCCAATGATTATCACGTGGGATGCGTTCATATGGGATGCATAACGCATTTGACTTCGTAATCCTCTTGAAGGTCCCACGAAAGCCTCTTTCCCAAGTTGTCTAATTTGAGATGATAAGCGTATTGTCTCCTTTTTTGCTTTTTCTCCAATGTGGGCAAACATTATGGTTAGAGTGGAATCAATCTCAAAATTTACCGAAAGTCTTTTAATATTTTCAATTACCCGTTCTATTCCCATTCCAAATCCTATCCCGGGTGTAGGTGGACCTCCCAATTGTTCTAGTAACCCATCATAACGGCCTCCCCCGGCTATAACATTGGTTCTCTTTTGGGTTGGAGGGCTAATTTCGTAAACGGTCCTTGAATAGTAATCTAGGCCTCGAACCAGGGTATTATCAATTTCGAATGCGATTCCTGTATTTGATAAATAATCTTGTAACTGGGCCCAGTGTGATTCGCATGGTGAGCAAAGATATTGGACACCTTTCGGGGCTGATTCAATCACTGGTTGGCAGGATTCTATTTTGCAATCTAGAAGACGAAGAGGGTTTATCTCCAACCGTCGCAAACAATCAGGACACAGTGATTCAGAATAATTTTGATAGTAATTCGTCAAAGCAGATATATATTTAGGTCTGCAATCCGAGTCACCAATGCTGTTGATGCTGAGTGAAATATCATCAATTCCGACTTTTTTTAGAAAACTCCAGGAAACTTCTATAACCTCAGCATCTATGTATGGATCCGATTCACCAAAGGCCTCTATACCAAATTGGTGAAAAGCCCTGAATCTACCTGCTTGAGGTCTCTCGTATCGGAAATTAGGGCACAAGTAGAAAAGCCGGACAGGTTGAGGCATATTATGCATCCCATGCTGTAGGTAGGCACGGCAAACAGAAGCTGTACCCTCGGGCCTAAGGGTTAAGGAGTCACCCCCACGGTCTTTGAAAGTATATGTTTC
This sequence comes from Chloroflexota bacterium, assembly GCA_002728195.1. GTDB lineage: Bacteria > Chloroflexota > Dehalococcoidia > Lucifugimonadales > UBA826 > UBA11996. The sequence continues at coordinate 36,727 of PBWI01000059.1, read as the reverse complement.
TTTCTCTACTATGTCGGTAGAATCGCCAATGCCTCTAATAAAAAGATTGGTATCTTCAAACACAGGCGTATCAATTCTCCTGTAACCGAAGCTTTCGGCTACTTCAGAAGCTGTTTTTTCTACGTAACGCCAATACTTTTGATCATTAGGTAACACATCACTGGTACCTCTCGGGGCTTGGAATTCCATTTTATCTCCCTCTATTTTGGCACCACAACATTTTATATTAAAAAACAAAGGTCGGGCTGCCTTCGTCATACTGTTTAAGTTGGGATATAATTTGGCAACTTTGAAAATATATCCTTGTAAAAACAGATAAGACACGAATTGGACAATCCGAAACGATTTGGTCTGTTAGGGTACCAAACAGATTGCAGAGGTCCGCTCAATGGTTAATATTGGGAATGTAGTCGTCGATGATGCCTTGTATGAAAAGATGGGGCATTATCTTTCAAATGACAAGGTAGAATTGGTTGCCAAGGCCTACGCCTTCGCTGAAAACGCACATGCGGGTCAGAGTCGGCTTTCTGGAGAGGCATTTTTTGAACATCCAAAACAAACAGCGTTGTTTTTGGCGGACTTGCGACTTGATGCAAGTGCTCTATCTGCTGCTTTACTTCATGATGTTTTGGAAGATTGTGATGTCACTTTTGAGGAATTGTCTAACGAATTTGGAAGCGATGTAGCTGGATTAGTAGACGGAGTTACTAAACTGACTAATGCAGAGGTGATGGGAGACTCACAATTTTTACCGGGATCCCAGAGTGCTTTTGAAGAGACCTCACTGGAAGATATTGCTCAAGCCGAAACTTTACGAAAAATGCTTATGGCTATGGCCGAAGACGTTAGAGTGGTATTAATAAAACTTGCTGACCGATTGCATAATATGCGAACAATTGCTTCATTGCCTCGAGGTCGTCGTGAGGCAATGGCAAAGGAGACATTGGAGATATATGCCCCGTTAGCGCACCGATTGGGCATTTGGGAAATAAAATGGATGTTGGAGGATTTATCGTTTCAACAGATAGATCCTGATACGTATAAACAAATTTCTCTTCGACTAAATACTAAACGAGAGAAACGAGAAGAATACATTCAAAAAGTAGTGGGTATCGTAAAATCTGAGTTGGCGGAGGCTGGTATTAAGGCGGATGTATACGGCAGGCCTAAACACATATATAGCATCCATAAGAAAACAGAAAGATACCATGAGTCTAACCGAGAAGTTAGTGAAATTTACGATCTTTTTGCTGTGCGTATTTTGGTCGATGAAGTTAAAGATTGTTACGGTGCATTAGGTGCCATGCATACTAAATGGCGTCCTCTTCCAGGGCAATTTGATGACTATATAGCAAACCCAAAAGACAATCTTTACCAATCCTTACATACGGCTGTTCTTTGTGAAGAATCCTCGCCAGTGGAAATTCAAATTCGGACCCACGATATGCACGAAGTCGCAGAATATGGGGTGGCCGCACATTGGCTGTACAAGGAGACAGGGGAACTTGATATCCAATTTGAGGAGAAAATGACATGGTTACGACAACTTTTAGAGTGGCAAAGAGATGTTAGTGGAGCTGTTGAATTTATTGAATCATTCAAAACTGATATTTTCCAAAATCAAGTTTTTGTCTATACACCAGATGGTGATGTGATAGAACTGCCTATGGGCTCAACTCCGTTGGATTTCGCTTACCGGATTCATACTGACATAGGACATAGTTGTGTTGGAGCTAAGGTGAACGGAAAACTAGTAGCTTTGAATTATCGTCTGCAAAATGGTGACACAATTCAAATAATGACCAGCAAGGTTACAAGAGGGCCAAGTCTGGACTGGATTAATCCCAGTCTGGGCTACGCAAAAACTTCTTCAGCTCGCGCCAAGATGCGTCAATGGTTTAACCGCCAAGAACGGCAAACAAATATAGAGCGAGGGAAGGAGCTTTTCCAAAAACAGGTGGCTCGATTGGATCTTAGTACTAATGAAAATAAAGTCGCTGAAATGTTTAAGTACAAAACAGTTGACGATATGTTCGCGGATCTAGGTGGGGGCTCATTGTCAACTGCTAAATTGATATCTAGGATTTCGATGAAATCAGATTTTACAGGGCAGCTAATCCCGTCTGTAGTACCTAAAACAGGTCCAGCCTCNGGAGTACAGGTACTCGGAGTTGGTGATCTCCTTACAAACATTGCAAGATGTTGTAATCCTATTATGGGTGATGAAATTACTGGATTTATTACCCGAGGACGAGGTGTAACTGTACATAGAACGTCATGTCCGAATATTACATCAGAAGATGAGTTCGACAGGATAGTGTCTGTGGATTGGGGTGAGTCAAAAACACTTTATCCGGTCAGAATACAGTTGGATTGTTGGGATCGGGTTGGGTTGTTAGGGGACGTTACATCGGTGGTTTCCAATGAAAGAATTAATATTGCCAATATTAATTCCGAAGAGTACGATGATAGGTGCGTTATTTCACTAACGGTGTATACCAATGGTATTGATCAGCTTGGACATTTGTACACAAAATTGGAAGCTGTGAATGGCGTTGATGGGGTTACTAGGCTGAGGAATGTTGATCCCCAGAATGAAATTGAGAACTAGGTTTAATTGTCATAGGAGATTTGAGGAAAGTGCCAAGCGCAAAGGCTTTTAGAGTAAGCGAAAGGAAAAGAAATATTAATCAACCGTTGAGGTCGCGTGCAAAAAATATGGTCACTAGGACTCGAAGGATGATTGCCGAAGGTGATCTGGAAGGTGCTGAAGTGGCTGCACGAGGGGCCGTCATAGCTCTGGATAAAGCNGCCAANAAAGGGGCGATACACAAAAACACGGCATCTAGAANAAAATCCAGACTAATAAGGCATCTTAACGATGCTAAAAATAACTAGGAGGAGCTGTCATGCTTAGAATTAGGCTTAGAAGGACAGGCTCTAAGAACCAACCAAGTTATCGGATTGTTGTGGCAGATTCTCGGAAGCCCAGAGATGGCAAGTTTGTTGACTATTTAGGTCATTATAATCCTCGTTTTGATCCTCCTGAAATGGTTATGGACACTGAAAAGGCTCAAAAATGGATNAGCCAAGGAGCACAACCATCAGAAGCTGTGAAACGAATAATAGAAAAAGTTTCAAATTCCACTGAAGACTCTGAAGAAACGGCAGAGTAGAGTTCGACCTTCCTGACGCTATCATCCTTCAATCCCATTAATGTTTATTTATTATGAAAGAACTTATCGAATACATAGCCAAATCTATAGTTTCCAATCCAGATGATGTGGTAGTCTCGTTNGAAGAAAATGATGACGGTGCTGTTACTTATACCCTTCAAGTTCACCCAGACGACAAAGGCCGGGTAATAGGCCGTCAAGGTAGGGTGGCTCAAGCAATAAGAAGNCTACTGAGGGTTGCTGCTGTTAAGAATGGTCTGCATGTCAGCNTGGAGATTGAATAGCTCCTTCTTTGACTGTACCCGAAGCTTCTACATAAAAGATTTACAATACTTTTAAACTTCTATATTTATAGCTGGATCACCATGGAAAATGACTTAATCACAGTAGGTATCGTTCGGGGAATTAGAGGTCTAAAAGGGCAATTGCGCGTTGAATCATTGTCAGATTTTCCTGGTCGGTTTGCAAAGGGCCAGCTGCTGGAACTAGAAGGATCAGAAAGAACCATAATAAAGGTTTTTAATGATCAAAAAGGACTTATATTAGAGTTGGAAGGAATCGACACACGGGAGAGCGCCGAAAAATTCAAGGGGTGNGAACTAAAGACGGCCCCTCATCAATCCAACCATTTATTTCCTGAAGGTAGTTATTTCCATCATGAAATCTTAGGCATGAAAGTCGTGGATCAGAAAAATAATGATTTGGGGATAATTAACGAGATCATTGAAACAGGNGCGAATGATGTGTATGTAGTGAGTAATTCCCTTGAAAAAGATATTTTGATTCCGGCGATTAGCTCCGTCATTTGTGAGGTTCGAGTAGACCTTAATACTATGAGAATTAATCTTCTTTCTAGTCTTAACACTAGGTCATAATTTTCATGTACGACAATAAACTTAGAACTTACCCAATATTACTGAATTAAGCTCTTGATTTGTTCGTGTAAATTAGCTTTTTACTCGTTGACACAAATTTTATNCATAGCTATAATTGATCCTTGTCGCCCCTAAAAGCGGCTGTTTATTTTTGNCAAAAATAAAGAAGAAAAATAGGGAAATTTATGCCTACGGTTAACCAACTTATTAGGAAGAAAAGACGTAAGAAAGTTAGGAAAAATACGGCTCCTGCGTTGGACCTTTCTTGGAATAACCTGAAAAACAAAGGGAATAGAGGTGCTCGATCTCCCCATAAGCGTGGAGTGTGTGTTCAGGTCAGAACTCAAACTCCAAAGAAACCGAACTCAGCACTGCGAAAAGTGGCCAGAGTTAGGTTGACTAACGGTATGGAGGTAACAGCATACATTCCAGGCGAGGGACATAATTTACAAGAGCACTCTGTGGTTTTAATAAGAGGGGGTAGGGTTCGTGATTTGCCGGGTGTTAGATACCACGTGGTAAGAGGTGTACTCGATACAGCCGGGGTTCAGGACAGGAAGCGAGGCCGGAGTAAGTATGGCACCCGAGCAGAAGAGAATGCGTAAGACGAGCCCAGAATAAAGGTTTAATTTAGAGAAGTTATATGGCTAGAAGAAGAAGAGCGGAAATAAGAAAGATTTTGCCTGATCCTAAATACAATAGTGTGGATCTAGCTAAATTTATCAACAATGTCATGCTCAATGGGAAAAAGACGGTTGCTCAGAGGATTGTATATTCGGCTATAGATAGCGTGGAGCAAGAAGCTGGCAGGTCTGGATTTGAGGTTTTTGAGCAGGCAATTCGAAATGCTACTCCAATGATAGAAGTTCGCTCTAGGAGAGTTGGGGGGGCAAATTATCAAGTGCCTGCAGAAGTGCGACCAGCTAGGAGAATGGCTTTGGCTATGAGATGGCTTGTGATGGGTGCAAGGCAAAGGTCAGGTAGGGGTATGTCAGAGAAATTGTCGGCTGAACTATTGGACGCTTCTAGAGGGCAAGGCGCTGCGGTGCGAAGGAAGGAAGAGGTATTCAGAATGGCAGAAGCCAATAGAGCATTCGCTCATTATCGTTGGTAATTGGTTAGTAGTTTCTATTGAGGTATACGGATAGTGGCACAGAATTCGCTAAAACAAACTAGAAATATAGGATTTATTGCACACATAGATGCAGGAAAAACGACTGTATCAGAAAGGGTTCTGTATTTCTCAGGTAGGATACATAAGTTAGGTACTGTGGATGACGGAAACACAGCTACGGACTGGATGGATCAGGAAAGAGAAAGAGGTATAACCATCGTTTCAGCGGCAACTGCCACTCAGTGGAAAGATTGGGATCTAAATATTATTGATACCCCTGGCCACGTCGATTTTACAGCTGAAGTTGAGAGGAGCTTGAGGGTCCTGGATGGTGGTATTGTCGTTTTTGATTCTGTTGCCGGGGTTCAGCCACAATCGGAAACGGTTTGGCGACAGGCCGACAAATATGAAGTTCCAAGAATCTGCTTTATAAATAAAATGGATAAAGTGGGTGGAGATTACTATCACGCAATTGAAACTATAGTCCAAAGACTTAAAGCTAATCCTGTTCCCATTCAGATACCAATGGGTAGTGAAGATCAGTTTTACGGTGTCATTGACTTGGTAGAAGGTAAATCTTTCACCTTTGACAACGAAGGGAATATGACGGAGGGGGGAGTTCCGGATGAGTTTGCAGAGGAATTTGAAACTCGTAGATCAGAAATGGTTGAAAAAATCGCGGAACAAGATGATGTTCTATTAGAAAAATTTCTTTCAGAAGAAGATATTTCATTCGAAGAACTCAAAACAGCCATACGAACAGCAACTATTTCGAATAAAATTGTTCCTGTTCTTTGTGGTACTGCCTTAAAAAATAAGTGTGTTCAACCGTTGCTGGATGCGATAGGTGAATATTTGCCATCGCCTTTGGATGTCCCACCAGTGGAAGGAGTCAAGCCAGGAACGGATGATGCTATTTCTCGAGGTGCGGACAATGATGAGCCATTTGCGGCTCTTGCATTTAAGACGGTTACCGACCCGTTTATAGGTAGGCTAGTATATTTCCGTGTCTACTCTGGTTCAGCCAAGTCGGGCGCAAGTGTTTTAAACACCGCTACTGGGGATAGGGAAAGGCTTGGAAGAATCGTTAAAATGCACGCTGACCAAAGAGAAGATGTAGAAGAAGTCTTTGCTGGTGAAATAGCCGCAGCCATCGGGCTTAAAGATACTACGACAGGTGAGACTATTAGCTCTATAGAAGAACCTATTTTGCTGGAGAAGATTGAATTCCCAGATCCGGTCGTATCTGTCTCGATTGAACCGAAAGCAAGAGCTGATCAAGATAAGCTTTCTGATGCATTAGTAAAGTTATCTGATGAAGATCCGACCTTCACGATTGTTTACGACGATGAAACGGGACAAACGGTTATGTCGGGTATGGGTGAGTTGCATCTGGAAATTTTGACTGATCGTATGAAGAGAGAGTTTAAAGTTGAAGCTAATGTTGGAAAGCCTAGAGTAGCTTTTAGAGAAACTATTAGGAAAACTACTACCGCAGAGGGTAAATTTGTTAGGCAGTCAGGTGGGCACGGGCAATACGGCCACGTGATAATAGAGATGGAGCCGTTAGACAGAGGCGAAGGGGTCCAGTTTGAGAATAAGATCAGGGGTGGAGCGATTCCTACGGAATTCATTTCTTCGGTAGAAGATGGGATCCGAGGAGCCTTGAAAAACGGTCCAAAATCAGGGTTTCCAGTAATAGATTTGTTGGTCAGGCTCATAGACGGTACCTATCATGATGTGGACTCTTCCAAGGTTTCGTTCGAGATTGCCGGTTCAATGGCTACTAGGACTGCGGTGGATAGGTGCAGCCCTGTGGTGCTAGAGCCTGTTATGAAATTGGAAGTTGTTACTCCTGAGGATTACCTGGGAGAAGTAATTGGAGATTTGGGCAGAAGAAGAGCTGGAGTTGAAAGTATTGATGCGCAAGGAGACACCCAAATTGTACATGCCTCTTTGCCTTTAGCTGAAAGTTTCGGGTATGCAAACGATCTGAGATCTATAACTCAGGGGAGAGCAGGATACTCAATGGAATTTGAAAAATATCTGGAAGCACCCGAATCGGTTGTCGAAGCACAGGCTACATAGGAATTTTGATTTATGGTACAGAACGCCCAAAAAATTAGAGTTATATTGAAAGCATTTGATCACAGAATTTTGGATCAGTCAGCAGCACAGATTGTTGAAACAGCTGAAAGGACAGGTGCAAGGGTAGCGGGTCCAGTGCCTCTGCCAACAGCGATCAAACGCTTTTGTGTTCTGAGAGCACCTCATATTGATAAAGACTCAAGGGAACATTTTGAAATGCGAACTCACAATCGGCTTATTGACATACATAATCCCACGTCAAAGACGATTGATTCACTCACTAATCTGGACATGCCTGCTGGCGTGGATATATCAATTAAGCTGTAGGTAAATAAACATGGCGATTGCGGGCATAATAGGCAAAGTGATTGGTGGCACCCAATTTTTTTACGAAGATGGTACGGCTCATGCGGTGACTGCCATTGAAGCCGGACCGTGCACTATCACTCAGATCAAATCCTTAGAAAAGGATGGATATCAAAGCGTTCAATTAGGCTTTGAGATCATGAAGAAGTCTAACAAACCTAAAAAGGGTCACTTGGCTATGGCTGGTGGCGACCTGTTTAGGCATCTTAGAGAAACTAAATCCGATGACTACGAAGATTTGGAGGTAGGAAACCAGGTTGATGTAGGGATTTTTGAGGTGGGAGAGAAGGTTAACGTCACAGGAATTTCGAAAGGTAAAGGGTTTCAGGGTGGAGTAAAGAGATATAACTTTCGTGGCGGTCCGAAAACTCATGGTCAATCTGACAGACACCGAGCTCCTGGTTCTATCGGTGCGGGTACAACCCCGGGGCGGGTCATAAAGGGAATGAGGATGGCTGGACGCATGGGTGGCGACAAGGTAACGGTGAAAAATTTAGATGTGGTGATGGTAGATACTGAGAAAAACATTTTACTTGTAAAAGGTGCTGTTCCAGGGCACCGGAATTCCGTTTTGCTCATATCTAGAGCTAATTCCAAAAAATAGAAGAGATAATAGTTGTGAAACTTCAAATAAAAAATACCCGAGGGGAAAACGCTGGCGATTTAGACGTTCGTGAAGACGTTTTTAATGTTCCGGTAAAGTCAGCGTTGGTCCATCAAGTCATGGTGGGTCAACTAGCTAATAAGAGACAGGGGACCGCAAAAACTAAGACCCGCTCGGAGGTTTCAGGTGGTGGTGCAAAGCCCAGACCTCAAAAACATACTGGGAGTTCAAGGCAAGGTTCCACCAGGTCACCAATATGGGTTGGCGGAGGAAGGGCCTTTGGTCCCACGCCGAGAAGTTACAGGAAGCGAACCCCCAAAAAGATGAGACGGTTGGCCTTGTTGTCTGTACTATCGGATAAAGCAAGACAATCTGATGTTTTGTTATTGGACTCTCTGGAATTGAAAGAGGGAAAAACTAAGGAAATTGTGTCAATTCTTTCAGCACTGAACGTGTCGGGTTCAGCTCTAATAGTAACGGACGGTCCCAATAAAAAATTGGTTCAATCGGCTGGGAATGTAGGTAATGTGAGAACTTTGCCAGTGCAAGTTCTTAATACCTTGGATTTGCTTAATAAAAAACAGTTAATTATTACGGTGGATGCTGTTAAGAGGATCGAAGAAATTTGGGGAGGGGTCTACAAAGGAGATAGGGATTCAGCTGAAACAGCTGAAACACTGGTAGAGGATAATTGGGTAGAAGAACAAGCTGCAGAAGAACCGCAAATCACTGAAAATGACGAAGATCCAATAAGTGAATCCGACCAACCTGCAATTTCCGATTTAGGTTTATCAACCCGAACAGGTAATTTGTTAAGCCAAGCTGAGATTACAGAAATGGATGACTTGATTAATCTATCTAAATCAGAACTTTTGAACATATCAGGATTTGGTGAAAAGTCATATTTGGAAGTTCGGGAAAAATTAGAAAACTTGAATATATTACCGACGGATTGGGAATAAGAGGCAGCATCCTATGAGCAAACACCACAAGTACGCTATTCTTAAGCGCCCTTTAATTACAGAAAAAACCACTTTAATGCAAGAAGATGGAAGATATGTGTTTGAGGTTGCCAAGAATGCAACTAAATTGGAAGTCAAAGAAGCTGTTCAGGAAGCTTTTGGGGTAACAGTTACAAAAGTGAACACGATGAACGTCAGAGGCAAGATGAAACGGTTTGGGCCAAGATTTTCACAGAAAAGATCTTGGAAAAAAGCTGTTGTCTCAGTTGCCCAGGGCGATTCAATAACTTTATTTGAGGGTGTTTAATGCCATTAAAAACTAGAAAACCCATAACGCCCGGCCAAAGAGGGTTGGTACTTCAAAGTACAGATGACATTACTGAAAGTAAGCCTAGGAAGAATTTAGTAAAACCGTTGAAGAAAACTGGAGGAAGAAACTCCAGCGGAAAAATTACGGTTAGACATCGCGGTGGTGGTCATAAGAGACGTTATAGAGTCATTGATTTCAAAAGAGACAATTATGGTGTGCCAGGGATAGTTGAAACTATTGAATATGACCCGAACCGCTCATGTCGAATAGCTCTCATAAAGTTTGAGAATGGGGATTGGCGTTACATTTTGGCCCCGAATGAAATACATGTTGGGGACAAGGTGAAGTCTGGTGACGATGCTGATATTCGACCTGGAAATGCACTCACACTTCAAAAAATACCATCAGGTACGTTGGTGCACAATGTTGAATTAACCAAGGGAAAGGGTGGTCAAATTGTGAGGAGTGCGGGCAGTTATGCTCAGGTGCTTGCTAGTGAAGGGAAATACACTTTACTGCGCTTACCATCTGGAGAAATGAGGAATGTTTTGAGTACCTGTATGGCCACTGTCGGCCAATTGAGTGCACTGGATAAGAAAAATGTGAAGTTGGGTAAAGCTGGCAGAAAAAGATATCTAGGTAAAAGACCAGAAGTAAGAGGGGTTGCAATGGCTCCAAATGCTCATCCGCATGGGGGTGGTGAAGGTAGGTCTCCTATAGGCATGCCTGGTCCAAAGACACCATGGGGTAAACCTGCCCTAGGTTATAGGACAAGGAAGAAAAATAAGCCTTCTAGCAAATTTATAGTGAGAAGAAGATATGACAGGTAGAGCAATAGGAGGTACGGTGTAAATGTCGCGTTCAATAAAAAAGGGACCGTATGTGCACCCTAAGCTTACAAAAAAAGTTGAACAAGCAGTCAAGTCTAACAGTAGAGAAGTTATAAAGACTTGGTCTAGGGCATCGATGATTATGCCTGATATGTTAGGTCTAACCATTGCAGTGCATGATGGAAGAAGGCATGTTCCGGTTTTCATTACGGAAAACATGGTAGGTCATAAGTTGGGAGAATTTTCGCCAACACGAACTTTTAGAGGCCATTCAACAAAATCGGAAAGAGCTTCTCGAATAGGGTAATTAGATTAAAAATCATTGAGGAACATTAGTGAGTATAAGAGCAAAATCAAGTAATACGGGGATTTCAGTTAAGAAATTGAAACCCATTGCTAATCTCGTTAGAGGAATGAAGGTCGATGAGGCCTTAACGGCTTTGCAATTTATGCAATCACCTGCAGCAGCTCGAGTGGCTAAAACAGTTAAGTCGGCGGCATCAAATGCTGAAAATGAATTGATGGCAAGAAGTGAAGACTTAAAAATCATAGAAATTTATGCTAATGAGGGCCCAAGGCTAAAAAGATTTAGGGCCCGAGCACGAGGAAGGGTAGGTCGAATTAACAGAAGAAGCAGCCACATCACCGTGGTAGTAGAAGAGGAGGAACTGTAGTTTGGGACAAAAAATTCACCCCAACGGCTTCAGAGTAGGCGTTACTAGAGACTGGCATGCTACATGGTTTGCCGGACAAAAAGAGTACGCCTCATTGGTTACAGAGGACATCAACATACGACAAGCGATTGATAGTATGTATGAAGATGCTGGTATATCAAAAGTAGACATAGAAAGAGATTCTAACGAAGTCGCAGTAACTATCCATACAGCGAGGCCAGGTATTGTGATTGGGAGAGGAGGGCAGAGAGTAGACGATCTTAGAAAACATTTAGAGACTCTCACCGGTAATCGAAGAGCTAAACTCAATGTTAAAGAGGTTCGTCAGGCAGAATTGGATGCATATCTCGTGGCTCGAAACGTTGCAGATCAATTGGAGAGAAGAATTGCTTTTAGGAGAGCTATTCGCCAAGCGGTGATGAGAACGATGCAAGCAGGGGCAGAAGGGATAAAGATCACTTGTTCCGGTAGATTGGCCGGGGCGGATATTGCAAGAGCAGAAAAAGCCATGGAAGGGAGAGTTCCACTTCATACACTTAGGGCTGATATTGACTATGGATTAGCTGAAGCTCAAACAGAATTTGGGGTTATTGGTGTGAAGGTATGGATCTGCCGAGGAGAAATAATGAACCCCACTATAATCGGGGAAAATTCCACAGTTACGGAAGAATTAGTTGCGTCAACTGAAGTGGAAGAGGATGAGGTGGCGCCAATTCAGGTAATGGTGACAGCGCAAGAAGATAATCAACCAACGTCAACAGATCAAAATGCATCAGAACCTCAAGACGAAGTTGCTGTAGAGAATCAAGGAACAGGGGAAAATGCTTCAACCTAAAAGAGTTAAATACAGAAACCACCATCGTGGAAGGCGAAAAGGACTATCTGTTTCCGGTAGTACGCTTAATTTTGGTGAATTTGGCTTAAAGGCTACTGAAAATGCTTGGGTTACATCGAGACAAATAGAAGCAGCTAGAAGAGCGATGACCAGATACGCCAGAAGGGGTGGGAGAATGTGGATTCGAGTATTTCCAGACAAAAGCGTGACTGCCAGGGCAGCCGAAACCAGGATGGGTAAAGGTAAAGGGGCTCCGGATCATTGGGTGGCTGTAGTTAAGCCAGGAAAGATCATGTTTGAGATGGCTGGAATACCAGAGGAGATTGCCAAACATGCACTAACTCTAGCGGCCTCGAAGATGCCTATGGGAACTAGGATAGTTAGTAGGACTAATGTCAGGTCCAGGGATTAGTAAATCAGAGTAAAAGCAAAAAATTGGTGAGTAAATAATGGCCGAGATTGATGACATAAGGAATATGAATGATCAAGATTTGATGGAAAATCTTGATTCCACGCAAAAAGACCTTATGAATATGAGGTTTAGGATTGCAACTATGCAACTTAGTGATACTAACTCAGTAAAAAGAACCCAGAGGAAAATCGCTAGGATAATGACAGTAATAAGAGAAAGAGAGATATCAGAGAGATCCTAATGAGTTATGAAAGAAGAAAGGTAAGAGTAGGACGAGTTGTCAGCGATAAGATGGACAAGCCCATCGTCGTTTCCGTTGAGTGGAGCCAGCCTCATCGTGTGTACAAGAAAAATGTAAAACGCTGGAATAAATTCATGGTTCATGATCAGGAGAATTCCTGCAATCTAGGGGATACCGTACGTATTGTAGAGACTCGACCACTTTCCAAGACAAAAAGATGGAAGGTTGCTGAAATAATACAGAAAGGTGATGTGGCTGAGTTACAACCTGAGGAAATAGCTACTCCTAGCATAGAAGATAGTAGCAATGATAGTGAGTAAAGCTTAAGGCGATAGCGATGATACAAATTTATACGAGATTAAAAGTTGCAGATAATTCAGGCGCAAGAGAGATCAGTTGTATAGGAGTACCTGGTGGATCAGGGAGGAAATATGCCTGGCTTGGTGATGTGATAGTTGCTTCAGTAAAAGATGCAGCTCCTGCTGCTGGCGTCAAAAAAGGGGAAGTTGTGAAGGCTGTGGTGGTTAGAACTGCCAAGACGCATAGGAGAAAAGATGGTTCACATATTAAATTTGACGAGAATGCAGCTGTGATTATCAACGAAGATCGTATGCCCAGGGGAACCCGTATATTTGGACCTGTGGCTCGAGAGTTAAGAGACAAAGATTTTATGCGGATTGTCTCCCTAGCCCCAGAGGTCATATAAAAAATGAGAATAAAGAAAAACGATAACGTGCTTATCATCAAGGGTAAGGACAAAGGGCGGCAAGGGGAAGTTCAAAGTGTTCTCGTTAGCAAAAATAAAGTTGTGATTGAAGGAATCAATTTAGTAAAACAACACAGAAAGGCACAGGGTATGAGCGGTGCAGAAATTGTAGAAAAAGAATTGCCTATACCAGTCGCTAATGTGATGCTTATTTGTAGTGCTTGCCAGAAGCCAACGAGAGTATCAAGTGACAAGATTGGTGACGGATCAAGGGTAAGGATCTGTAAAAATTGTCAAGAGGTTATTGAATAATGGCGGATGACAAAAATAAGCGAACCACTGATGCGCCTCGTCTTTTACAAAAGATAAGAGATGAAATTGGCCCAGAAATGATGAAAGAATTTGGATACTCGAGTGTCATGCAGATACCTCGACTGGACAAAGTAGTTGTAAATATTGGCCTAGGTGAAGCTTTACAAAATGCAAGGGCGATTGAAAATGTTACTTCTGATTTAGGCCGCATAACAGGCCAAAGACCTGTGACTACTAAAGCAAAAAAATCTATAGCAGGGTTCAAGATACGGGAAGGAATGCCAATAGGTGCAATGGTAACCATGCGAGGGCGCCGTATGTACGAATTTGTTGACAGGTTATTAAATGCATCCCTGCCTAGGATTAGAGATTTTCAGGGGCTTTCACGGAATTCTTTTGATGGTAGAGGGAATTACTCCATTGGGATACGAGAACACACAATTTTCCCTGAAATTGATTACAACTCAATCGATCGAATACGTGGGATGCAAATCGTAATAGTAACTTCAGCTGAAAACGATCAAGAAGGAATGAGATTTTTAGAATTGGCAGGAATGCCATTTGTTCGAAACTAAACTAGGGATCATGTAAGGATTATAAAAGTGGCAAAAAAGTCATCTGTAGCGAGAAATGAAAAAAGGCGAAGATTATCAGAGAAATATGCTGAAAAAAGGCAGCAGCTTAAAGCTGTGCTAAAAGATGCGAAATCCTCTCCTGAGGAGCGAGCTGACGCCAGGGCGGAAATTTCAAAATTACCTCGAAACTCGAATCCTGTTCGAATAAGAAACCGCTGCCAGGTGACTGGCAGACCACATGGCTACATTCGTTACTTTGGATTGTCACGTATAGCCTTTAGAGAAATGGCACATGCTGGGGAGTTACCTGGTGTTAAAAAGGCAAGTTGGTAGGTAAAAATATGTCAGTAACAGATCCTATATCAGATATGCTCACCAGGATACGGAATGCGAACATGGTTGGACATGAGTCCGTTGAAGTACCGAGTTCGAAATTAAAAATAGAAATCGCAGAAATTTTGCAAAAGGAAGGCTTTTTGGAAGGTTATGAATTGGAGGACGAAGGAAAAGTTGGGGCAAAAATACGATTAAATCTTCATTATTGGAGCAAAGGGGAACCTGCAATAACAGGCCTTCAAAGAATCAGTAAGCCAGGACTTCGTCGATACTCAAGTAAGACTGACCTGCCGATTGTATACGGGAATAGAGGAGTTGCAGTTGTGTCGACTAACAAAGGAGTCATGACTGGTATGGAGGCGAGGAAAAGCGGAGTTGGCGGAGAGGTTTTGTTCTACGTCTGGTAGGGAGAAGTTTATGTCACGAATCGGAAACCAAATAATAAATGTGCCAGCGGGCGTTGAGGTTGCCATTGAAGGAACTGAAGTTACTGTCAAGGGACCAAAAGGGAGTTTGTCTCAGAATTTTCATGAAGACATGACCGTTACTTTGGATGGTAACGCTATCAAAGTTTCAAGGCCTAGCGATGAAAGTGAACATAAGGCTTTTCATGGTTTGACGAGAAGCTTGTTAGCTAACATGGTGACGGGCGTGAGTGAAGGATTCACCAAGGAATTGGAGTTAGTAGGTGTCGGATATAGGGTTCAACAAAAAGGCAAAGGAATAACTTTGAATGTAATGTTGAGCCATTCTGTAGAAATTCAACCAGCCGATGGGGCTGAGTTAGAAGTGGATGGGAATAACTACATAAAGGTTACTGGCATTGATAAGCAGGTGGTAGGCCAGCTTGCGTCGACAATTCGTAGGGTTAGGCCTCCAAATATATACACTGGAAAAGGAATCCGGTATGCGGATGAGGTCGTAAGGTTAAAGCCAGGAAAGAGCGCAAGGAGAGCATAGGTTATGTCGACTTCCAACGGGAAAGCTAGACGAGTGGTTCGTCATAATCGATTAAGGTCAAAAATCTCGGGCACCCCCCAGAGGCCGAGGTTGGCAGTGTATCGAAGTATTTCCCATATATATGCACAGTTAATTGATGATGTAGAGGGAAATACCATCGCGTCGGCCTCCTCGCTAGAAACGGGTATAAAAACACAAGGGGAGGAATCAGGGAAAATACCAATATCCAAAGTAGTTGGTGAGTCCATTGGTAAAAAGGCCAAGGACAAAGGTATTAGCGAGATAGTGTTTGATCGAGGAGGATATAAATATCACGGAAGGGTCAAGGCGGTTGCCGATGGAGCGAGAGAAGCGGGATTGAAATTTTAGAACGGAATACATACAAATTACCCAATTCTAGGTGTTATATAGATGCAGGAAAAACAAGATAGAAGAAGAAATAAAGAAAGGGAAGAAGAGTCTCCTATAACTGAGAGGACTGTTCGAATTAACAGAGTTTCCAAAGTTGTGAAAGGCGGAAGACACTTGAGTTTTAGTGCCTTGGTTGTGGTTGGCGACGGTGAAGGACGCGTCGGTATTGGCATGGGTAAAGCATCAGCTGTGCCAGATGCTATTACGAAAGGATCCACTTATGCACAAAAGAACATGGTTGATATCCCACTGAAAGGAGACACTATCGCTCATGATGTGACAGCTAAATTTGGCGGTAGCATGGTAATGCTGAAACCAGCCCCACCAGGTACAGGGGTCATAGCAGGTGAATCAGTTAGGGCTGTAGTTGAGTTAGCAGGGGTGAAAGATATCGTCACCAAGGTCAGAAGGAGTACTAATCCTACAAACGTGGTCAAGGCAACGTTGAAAGGCCTTCAGATGTTAAAGGATCCCGATGTAGAAATATCACGTAGGCGGGAATACGCCCAACGTAATGAATTGATGCAGAGTGAGCTTGCAGCCGCGGAAGAAGCTGAATAGAGGATATAAAATGGGCAAAATCTCCGTTACATGGAAGAAAAGTACAATTGGTTATTCTCAAAAACAGAGAAGAATTATAGAAAGTTTGGGTTTAAGAAAGCTAAATCACACAGTGGTTCACGAAGACACAGATTCCATTATAGGGATGTTGAAAAAAGTAGGGCACTTAGTAGAGGTTACGGAAGTCAAATAACAAGGTATTGGTGAATTAGGTACTTACAGATGACAATGCAAAATCACACACTCAGATCGGATGGATCCAAAACCAGAAAGCGCAAACGGATTGGTAGAGGTGATGCCAGCGGAAATGGGAGTTTCTCGGGTAAAGGGATGAAGGGACAGAAGTCTAGAAGTGGGGGAGGGGTTAGACCTGGTTTTGAAGGTGGCCAGTTACCTTTAATAAAAAGATTACCATCGTTAAGAGGGTTTACTAATATTTTTAAAACCCAATACCATGCTGTTAACTTGGATACCATACTAGAAGCCTATCCGAATGGAGGCGAAGTTTCTCTGGAAACTTTGGTAGAAAATGGGGTTTTGAAAGATCAAAAATTACCTTTAAAANTCTTGGGGAGAGGCGAAATAAACGTGAATTTCAAGGTGTCCGCCCACAAATTCACCAAATCCGCCAAGGAAAAAATTGAGACTGCCGGCGGGACAATACAGGTAATCGAATAAATGGTTCGTCAATCCCAATCCTCTCGGTCGGATCAGTTATCCCGACCACAANTAATCCAGTCTATGCTGGATGCAATGAAGGTACCAGATCTACGAGACAAGATATTGTTTACCTTCGCTATGCTTTTAATTTTTCGATTTGTCGCTCATGTTCCGGTACCTGGGGTGGATACCCAAGCTTTATCTCAGGCATTTCGAGACCAAGCCTTACTGGGTTTTTTGGATTTATTNAGTGGGGGCGCGTTAGCTAATTTAAGCGTAGCTGCATTAGGAGTATACCCATATATTACNGCNTCTATAGTTATGCAAATACTTACCCCAGTGATGCCAGGATTAAAGGAATTATCTCAAGAAGGGGAGTTTGGGCGACAAAAGATTAATCAATACACNCATTATTTGACTGTACCTATTGCATTTATGCAAGGCTGGGGGCAACTAACTCTCCTTAGATCCTCGGGAGTACTTCCAGGGGTTGATTTTGGACTCAATCTGCATACCTTCGCGATGATGTTATCTCTTGTGGCAGGCACTATGTTTTTGGTCTGGCTGGGGGAATTAATTACTGAAAGAGGTTTGGGTAACGGGATTTCGTTGATCATTTTTGGAGGTATCGTTGCGGGACTTCCACAAATGTTGGGAAGAGGATTCCTGGAAAATGATTATGTTTCGACGTTAATAATGCTCGGAGTAATTGGGTTTGCATTGATATACATAATCGTATTTTTTAATGAAGCTCAACGAAGAGTGCCGGTNCAATATGGAAGGAGTGTGTTTAGAGGTGGTAGGATGCAGCGTCAAAGTGGATCTTCCTTCCTGCCAATAAGGGTTAACACAGCTGGAATGATCCCTTTAATATTTGCGTTCTCAATAATAATTTTACCTGGGACCATAGCGAGTTATTTCAACGATCCGTTAAGTGATGGGTTCCTGAACTCAATTGCTTCTTTTTTCGCAAGCACCCTAGACCCTTCTAATCTCCCTTATTGGATAGCTGTTTTCGTTTTGGTGGTAATGTTCACCTTCTTTTATACATTGGTTATATTCCAACAGCAAAATTTAGCGGATACTCTTCAGAGAAATGGAGGATTTATACCAGGTATCCGACCTGGCCTGCCAACTCANGAATATCTAAACAGGGTGATTATAAGAATCACTTGGGGGGGTGCCTTGTTTCTAGGTGGTATTGCTGTGGTTCCATATTTCGTTTCGGAACTCACTGGGATTCAGGCCCTTACATTAAGTAGTACCAGTCTTCTCATAATGGTGGGAGTCGCGCTTGATACTATGAGACAACTGGAATCCCAGTTGTTAATGAGAAATTATGAAGGCTTCCTATAGGATTAATATGGATTANTTGAAAGGTAATTAGAATGAAAATAATTCTCATGGGACCACCAGGTTCGGGTAAAGGTACCCAAGCATCATACATAGCTTCTTTTGCCGGAGTGAACAGTGTCTCTTCTGGGGATTTGTTCAGGGATAATTTGGCCCGTGATACTGAGTTGGGAAGATTAGCCAAAACCTATATGGATCAAGGTAAATATGTTCCAGACAATGTGACCATCGATATGGTGATGTCGTGGATTGAGGATCCNGAAAATAGAGAAGGGTTTGTACTAGATGGGTTNCCAAGGACTCTGATGCAGGCGGAAGCGTTAGATGATCGTCTTAGTGGATTGGGTGGCATTGATAAGGTGATTTTATTTAANGTGCCTGAGAAGGAATTGGTGAAAAGGTTGTCGGGGAGGATACTTTGTAGAAAATGTCAGACACCATTTCACAAAGAATTTTCTCCTCCCAATATCGAGGGACAGTGTGATAAATGTGGTGGTGAGTTATTCCAAAGGGACGATGACACTGAAGCAGTTGTAAGAAAAAGATTNAAGGTGTATGAGGAAGAAACCGACCCAGTGGTGGACTGGTATAGAAAAACAAATAACATAGTAGAAATAGATGGATCAGAGGGGATAGAAGATGTTGAAGCTTCGCTAAATGAGGCTTTGAAGTGATTACTACCATTTGTTCGTTGTATAATTATGGTTCAGCTTTTTTCTCGAAGGCTCGAGTTATTTAAATTATGGCGGCAGGAAAGGAAAACCCTAAAGGGATTACTGTTAAATCAGAACGGGAACTCGATCTGATGAGAGAGGCGGGCAGAATAATAGCCGAGGCTAAAGCCGCAGTAAAAGAGGCTTTGGCACCAGGTGTGACTAGTTTAGAAATGGACGCTTTAGCGGAGGAGATAATAAAAAAAAGGGGTGCTATTCCTTCATTTAAGGGATATCAACCAGCCCCTCATATGCCACCATTTCCGGCTACTATTTGTTTCTCATTTAACGAGGAGATCGTTCATGGGATTCCTAACGATAGGAAGATGCAGATAGGAGACATAGTTAGTATAGATTTTGGAGCTATAGTTGAAGGCTACCATGGCGATAGTGCCTTCACAGCTGGAGTCGGAACGATAACAGATAGCGCTCAAAAATTAATTGATGTGACTGCNGCATCATTAGTTGAAGGAATCAAAAAGGCTGAGATTGGGAATAGACTTACTGACATTTCTAACGCTATTCAAGTTTACGCTGAATCCGAAGGGTTTGCTGTCGTGAGGGAGTACGTTGGCCATGGTATAGGTAGGGCTCTTCACGAAGAGCCTCAAATACCTAACTATGGCACTCCAGGTAGAGGTCCGATTTTGAGAGAAGGAATGGTTTTTGCGATAGAACCTATGCTAAATGTGGGAACTTGGAAAACCAAGGTTATGCCTGATGGTTGGACAATCGTGACAGAGGATGGGGAATTATCCGCTCATTCAGAGCACACGGTTGCTATAACCACTGATGGGCCCGAGGTTTTGACATGAATTGGACACTGAAATAATAACAGGAGTTTTATGACAAAAAAGGAGAAAGAATCGATAGAAGTTGAAGGCAC
This sequence comes from Chloroflexota bacterium, assembly GCA_002728195.1. GTDB lineage: Bacteria > Chloroflexota > Dehalococcoidia > Lucifugimonadales > UBA826 > UBA11996. The sequence goes on along the minus strand of PBWI01000059.1, from coordinate 16,767 downwards.
TGTCTTAGAGGCCCTGCCTAATGCTTCCTTTAAAGTAGAGCTTGCCAATGGGCATGAAGTATTGGCTTATATATCAGGAAAACTGAGAGTCAATTATATTCGAGTATTGCCTGGAGACAGGGTCCTGGTGGATTTATCTCCTTATGATTTAACAAGAGGCCGAATCACTTATAGGTTTAGGTGATTTACTAATGAATTTGAAAAAATCATTAATTATTAAAATTGGAGTAAGTTATGAAAGTTAGCGCTTCTGTAAAAGTTAGGTGCGCTAAGTGCCGGGTTATTCGTCGTAAAGGTAAAGTGATGATCATTTGCGAAAATCCGAAACATAAGCAAAGACAAGGATAAGGGGTTATAGATGGCTATAGTTGCAGGTGTAAATATTCCCGATGCCAAGAGAGTTGAGACAGCTCTAACCAGTATATATGGGATCGGACCGTCAGTAGCATTGGACATAGTTAACAAAGCTGGCATTATCGATAACCCACGGGTAAAGGACCTGTCAGATGAAGATTTGAACAGGGTCAGAGAAATTATAGATAAGGAACGTTTGGTAGAAGGGGATTTGAGACGGGATGTTAATCAAAATATTCGCCGCCTNATTGATATAGGCTGCTATAGGGGCACTCGCCACAGACGTGGACTACCTGCCAGAGGTCAAAGAACTAAAACGAATGCTAGGGCAAAAAGAGGCCGTAAAATGGCTGTCTCAAGGAAGCATAGCACTACTAGGTAATCTAAGGAGTTGAATCATGGCTAGACGGCCAAGGACAAGAAGAAGGGATAGGGGACCGGTGCCTTTGGGGAGAGCGTATATTCAGTCCACATTCAATAATACGATTGTGACCCTGACAGACCCTACGGGCAACACTGTGGCTTGGGGTAGCGCNGGTACGGCTGGATTTCGAGGTTCTCGAAAATCCACGGCATTTGCTGCACAAAGAGCAGGCGAGGACGCAGCGAAAAAGGCGATGGATGAGGGGGTTAGGCAGGTTGATGTNTTTGTGAGAGGCCCAGGAGCTGGGAGGGAAGCTGCGATCAGAGCAATACAAAGCGCTGGAATCTCTGTTAGCAGCATAAAGGACGTTACACCTATTCCTCACAACGGATGTAGACCTCCCAAAAGAAGACGAGTCTAAATTTTTTAACCTGAATTTGAAATAAGTAATGATGAATAGAGNGTAAACAAATGGCGAGATATACTGGACCAATTCAAAAAAAACTAAGGTCGCTGGGCCTTGATAACTATGGAGCCTATAAGGTTAGGAAAGAAAATAAGTCTAACCAAGGATTTACACGACGGAGACGGGTCTCTGCTTATGGGTTGCAGTTAAAAGAAAAACAGAAAGCTAGATTCCTTTACGGAATTATGGAAAAACAATTCCGGAATTATTACGAAAAAGCTCTAGATATGGATGGAGTAACCGGAGATAATCTCATGGTTTTGCTNGAAAAACGTCTAGATAATGTTCTTTACAGGACAGGTATGTTTTTGTCTAGGAAACAGTCTAGACAAGCAGTTAATCATGGACATTTTCTTGTAAATGAAGCCAAAGTAGACATTCCTTCCTACCAAGTACAACAAGGCGATGAGATTGCTTGGGCAGCTAAAGGGCAAAAAACCGCACTTTTTGAAATAGCAAAAAGTAATTGTAAATCTATCCAGAGTCCTCATTGGATTAGTTTAGATCAAGACAAAATGACTGCTTCAATTTTGACTGAACCCGGTGCAGAGGATGGTGAAATTGTGATCGATACAGTTCAGATTGTGGAATATTATTCTAAGTAAATAGGGAGGCAATTAATTATATGGTGACAGACTACAATGCTATGTCCATTTTGGACACCCCTGAGATAGAAGAAGAGGAGATTGTTGCCAATCCCCGAATTTCTGTGGCGGAAGCCTCAGAAACTTACGGAAAGTTTGTAATTGGTCCATTAGATCCTGGGTACGGGGTTACTTTAGGCAACCCTCTCAGAAGGGTTTTATACAATTCTCTTACTGGTTCCGCCATTACTTGGGTGAAAATAGAAGGTATCCTCCATGAATATTCCAATATTGAGAATGTAAAGGAAGAAGTTTCAGAAATTCTATTGAATGTAAAAAATTTGAGGATTAGAACCGAAGGTGATTTTTCGGGACAGCTCAGATTGATCGCGGGTGGGGAAGGAAAAATCAGTGCCAGTGATATCTCTCCGTTATCGGGGGTAACTGTAGTAAATACGGATCAACATATTGCTACTTTGGATTCAGCAGATGCTGAAATAAATATGGTTCTGAACGTGGATCACGGGAAAGGCTACAAGGTGGCAGAAAGTAGTGAGGGGCATCCCATAGGTGTGATCCCAATAGATGCGGTATTCACTCCGGTTAGAAAGGTTAACTATACGATAAACCAGACCCGGGTTGGTCAACGAACAGACTTTGAAGAGCTGCATTTTGAAGTGTGGACTGACGGATCGAAATATCCAGTTGAGGCTGTCATAGAAGCAGCAAATATATTGGTTAATCAATTTTTTCTCTTCACGAAAGCGGAAGATGCACAGGAAGGCTCCGATGGGGTATCAATGGATATCCCNGCTGAGCATTACAACATGACTGTAGAAGAACTTGAGTTGTCATCGCGGACATTGAACTGCCTTAAACGTGCTGCCCTTAACAAGGTAGGCNAAGTAATGGAAAAGTCCAAAGGTGAGCTATTAGAGATAAGAAACTTTGGTGAAAAGTCGTATAGGGAGCTTTATGACAAGTTTAGAGAGTTGGAAATACTGCCGGAACATTTAGACCCAGAGTTGAACATTAATCCGGAAGGTCAAGATTCAGATAATGATNCTGAAGCAGAAGTTGATGAAGGATAGAAATAGGAGATATTTGCAGTGAGACATCAGCTTGCAGGAAGAAAATTAGGAAGACCAACAGGCCATAGGCTTCTTATGCTTAGAAACATGGTTACTGACTTGTTGAGAAACGAGAGTATGAAAACCACGGATTCCAAGGCGAAAGAGGTTAGGAAAATGGCGGAGAAAGTAATAACTTTAGGNAAGAAAGGAAGCCTTCATCACAGAAGACAAGCATCGGCATTGCTTACAGATGAAGATGTTGTAAAGAAANTGTTTGATGAGCTTGGACAGCGTTATCAGGATAGGAATGGCGGATATACNCGCATCACTAAGCTGGGACCACGCAAAGGTGATGCTTCTGAAATGGCTGTTCTAGAGCTAATTGAATAAATAGAGAAAAATCATGCGTTTGGCTTTGGTGATTGAATATCAAGGTACCAGATACCATGGGTTTCAGTATCAAACTAATGCGAATAGTGTTCAGGAGGAAATAGAAAACTCAATAGAAAGGCTTACTGGTGAGAAAACAAGAATCGCTGCGGCAGGTAGAACTGACGCAGGGGTGCATGCCAGAAATCAGGTCGCAACATTCAACACAGAATCTGACGTGGAAATATCCCAAATGGCTATGGGTATGAATCATTACTTACCTGAGGACATCGTTGTGAAAAAAGTCATTAGGGTGGATGAAAGTTTTGATCCTAGAAGAGAAGCGAAATCAAGAATATATAGATATTCGATTTTTAATTCGAACTATCACTCTCCATTAAATCGTTTATATACGTATAGGGTCTCTGGGAGACTTGATAGGGAAATTATGAATAAAGGGGCTAAGTTGTTTCTAGGTACCCACGATTTTAGTAAATTTTCAGGCAAGGTTGAAAAAAATAAAAGTACATTCAGGACTATTNTTAGATCCACATGGGATTTCGAAAATGAAACACTTGTTTATGAAGTAGAAGGTAACGCCTTTCTGCCTCATCAAGTAAGAAGAATGGTTGGAGCATTGGTTGATTTGGGTAGAGAAAGGTTAACTTTAAAAGATATTCAAGACATGCTTATTGGAGTAGGGAAAGCTAGAAGCAATTCAATACCTGCAAAAGGATTGTGCTTGGAAAAGATAATTTATGAAAAGGAATTAGATATAGCTTCCGTAAATTGAGGTAAATAGAAATGGCAATTAAACAAAAAATGGAACAACCCAGCAAAAGTGAACTAAAGCCGGATTGGCACGTTGTAGATGCAGAAGGAAAGACCTTAGGTAGGATAAGTTCGGAAATTGCGGTTTTATTACAAGGTAAGCATAAACCCGGATATGTTCCCTATCTGAACACAGGTGACTTCGTTGTAGTGGTAAACGCGGAAAAAGTACATGTCACTGGGAAAAAGATAGAACAAAAAAAATATTATCGACACAGCGGGTACCATGGAGGCTTAAAGGAGACCAACCTTGAGCAAATGCTGGATAAGCATCCTGACAGAGTTATCAAACAGTCGGTGAAGGGAATGCTGCCTAAAAATGTTCCTGGGCGAAGAATGTTGGGGAGACTTAAAGTCTATGCGGGCAGCGACCATCCTCATCAAGCGCAAGTTAACGAAGTTGCCTCTTAATACGGCATTCAGGTATAAACCATAGGAGAGAACATTGGTTGAGCAACAATACACATACGCAGTGGGTAGAAGAAAAACTTCGGTAGCTCAAGTTAGGCTATACCAAGATGCTGGCCCCATTGTGGTAGAAGATAAATTGATAGAAGAGGCTTTTCCTTTCAGTACATGGCAACAGATCATAAATGAACCCTTTACTGTAACCAACACGCAGGGAAAGTTCAGGGTTGTTGCCAAAGTTAAGGGTGGAGGAGTGAGTGGGCGTGCTGGAGCTATAAGGCATGGTATTTCAAGAGCTCTAGCAGAGGTTGAGAACGGAAAATATAGGGGTGAACTTAAAAAGGCCGGATTGCTTACCAGAGATTCTCGAGTAAAAGAGCGTAAGAAACCAGGCCTTAAAGGTGCGAGAAAAGCCAAACAATATACCAAACGTTAATTTTTATTAAGTATTCTGGTTTCGTTATTTCGGTAGGTGTGTAAGTGGCAAANTCAAGAGCCATAACATCGGCGGTATTTAATACTTCTCGGCTATCCATGGCAATGGAGAACTATCTTTTGTCAATTCTTCGCCTCGAAGAACAACAGATAAAGGTATCAGTAGCGCAACTATCTGAACATTTCAAAACATTGCCATTAGGTGAAGGATTAGGGACTTCCTTACCTTCGGTCAGCGCNATGATAAGGCGTATGTCGAAGGAAAAACTTGTTGGGATTTCCACTGATAAAGAAATTGTGTTGACCAAAAATGGTCGTCAATATGCAGAAGTGATCTTAAGACGCCATAGATTGGCAGAAAGATTACTAGTGGATATTCTCAAGGTTGATCTTGAATTTGCGCACATTGAAGCCCACAGACTGGAGCATACGATGTCTCCGTATCTTGAACAGAAAGTTGTTGATCTGTTGGAAAATCCCGAAACCTGCCCTTTTGGGCATCCCATACCTGGTAGTACATATGTTTTTCCCATCGATGCCATTACCTTGGATAAGTGTAGANCTGGCAATGAGTATATTGTGGATAGAATCCCGGAAGACAACCAAGATTTATTGGCATATTTTGTNGAAAAGGGATTTATTCCAGATAAATTTATAAGAATAGTTGACTCTTCTNTGCCCAGGGGAATCGTCACCCTTGAATGCGATAGTGAAGAACTTGTTTTCAGTACTTCCGTCGCCAAGCTCATATGGGTTAAACCCAGAAAGTAGCTAACTTTGAAGATTGTATCCTCTCACCAAATGCGTGACTTAGAAGAGAGCTCTGACAAACTTGGCATACCAAAGGATCTATTGATGGAGAATGCTGGGTTTTCTGTGGCTAATGCTGTGTCTAAACATGTAGGACCACTAACGGGTCTTAAAATAGTTGCTTTGGTNGGATCAGGTAACAATGGCTCAGATTGTTTAATAGCTGGTGGACATTTATCTAGATGGGGAGCCTCTGTTACGGCGATTATTCTAAGAAGACGAGCTNNCCCTGATATAAAGCTTCAAGAAGCCATTAATAGAGGATTATTGGTTGTAGATCTTGACGATAGGAAAGAAAATTTTCCGTCGGTGGAATCTCTTATAACAGATGCCCATGTGATTTTGGACGGTATTTTGGGTATTGGGACTGATCTGCCTATCCGAGATCCTTTGAAAACCTTTTTATCTGACTTACAATCTAGCAATTTAGAAAAGGCGAATGTTTTCGCAATAGATGTTCCTTCAGGTGTTAGTTCTGATACCTCCAAAGTCTCTCCCTATTCGATTAGACCGGATGTAACTTTTGCTTTGGGTTTTCTTAAACCATGCCATGTTTTTCAGCCAGCTTCTGAATTTTGCGGTGAAATAGAAGTTCTTAACATTGGACTACCTAATGAACTGAAAAACGAAAAAAAGGTTTCGTTATTGTCTACTGGAGACATCGCTTCCACTTTACCGGAGAGGAATGTTACAGGTCACAAGGGTACATTCGGNAAAGGAATGATACTAGGAGGATCAGACAAATATATTGGTGCTCCAATACTGGCGGCTTCTGCAGCGTTAAAAGCTGGACTTGGGCTAATTAGTATCGCTGCTAATGATCTTCTAGTGAATACTATGGCCAGTATGCTTACAGAAGCAACTTTTTTGAGGCTAAAAGAGGAACCTTCCAAAGCAAACTCTAGTATGACCATGGCTCGCCAGATCTACGGCGAGCTGGATAGCTACAATGTTTTACTGGTTGGTTGTGGTCTCGGAACTTCGACGATATCACGGAAAATTTTTGAAAATTTNTTGCTTTCCGATCTCAAATTACCTCAACTAGTATTGGACGCAGATGGTTTGAATATTCTTTCAAAGGTACCTAATTGGTGGGATAGGCTACCTGCNAATTCAGTACTGACTCCTCATCCAAAGGAAATGTCACGTTTGTCACGATTGTCTGTAGAAGAAATTCAATCTGATCGTGTGAATGTTGCAAAAAAATTCGCACACGATTGGGGTATGATTTTAGTATTGAAGGGTGCTAATACGGTGATAGCTGACCCTAATGGCTTTGCAACCATTAGCCCTTTTGCGAATCCTATTTTGTCCTCCGCTGGCACAGGAGACGTATTGGCAGGNTTAATTACTGGTTTTCTGGGACAGTCCTGTAGTCCTATGCAGTCAGCCTGTTTGGGAGTACACATACATAGCGAGGCAGCTAAAACAATTTCAGCACGGATTGGACCTTCAGGCTTACTTGCTGGTGATTTGATAGATGAGCTTCCATACACTATAAAGAATTTGCGGGATCAATCACAAATTGGCTCAGCTTAAGGGTAACGATAGGTCCGCTTTTGTGGCCGCTATGTTTGGGCGAATATCTCGACGGTATGATTTATTAAACACCCTTATGACAGGTGGGATGCATTATGTTTGGAGGAAAAATGCCGCGAAATTGACAGCATCCGGTATTTCTGGAGACATTTTGGATGTTGCTTCGGGTACTGGCGATTTTGCTTTTGATTTGCTCAAGTATTCAAACGTAAACACAGTGGTGGGTCTAGATTTTTCTTCAAATATGCTGGATGTTGCCATAAAAAAGGCATCTGGACTAGGAATTAAAGACGAGTTTATTCCTGTGATCGGAGACGCCCATTCTTTACCTTTTGCCGATGAAAGTTTTGCTGGTGCTACCGTTGGCTTCGGTGTGAGAAATTTTGCGGATTTACCGAAAGCACTGACTGATATTGTGAGGGTTACAGGGAGAGGCGGAAAAGTTACTATACTGGAGATCGTTATACCCAAGGGTAAATTATCGGCAGCTATATTTATTTCCTACTTTAAATGGATTACTCCAAAAATGGGAAGGTTATTCGCGGGAGATACAGAAGCGTATAAATATCTGCCAGANTCAGTGGAATTTTTTATGTCATCTGATCAACTTACTAATTATTTAGAAAAGGCCGGTTTAATTAATGTGACTGTGCAATTAAAAGGCNTGGGTTCAATTGCAATAATTTCAGGAGAAAAACCTTAATTAAGGGCGTTCATCTAAAGTTATTTCTGTGATGAAAGGTGATTTTTCAGAAATATAAGTCACCGTGATTGTATTCCCTACGTTGTAACTCCAAAGTAGGGGTAAGAATTCAGACATAGTCGGTGTTGAGATACCGTCAATCGCTGTAATAACATNTCCAACTTTTAAATTTCCCCTATCTGCTGGACCGTTTGAAGACACATGGGTGACAAAAATCCCTTCAGAAACTCCCAGATCATATCTGTTGGAGATTGTATTTGTTGCATTGATACCTCTAAGTCCAATTAGTGGGCGTGTAACCTTACCGTTTTCTATTAGGCTATCGATAACAGGTTGAGCGACTGTGGAAGAGACGGAAAATCCTATGCCCTGAGCTCCNCTATAAACGGCCGTATTTATTCCGATAACTTCTCCTTTATCGTTAACCAAGGGGCCACCGCTGTTACCCTGGTTAATAGCAGCATCTGTTTGTATCATATCGTAGAGGTCCCCCCTCTCTGTTTGAACTGTTCTATCAACTCCACTTACGATACCAAACGTCACACTGGGCCCTCCCTTCAAACCTAGCGCGTTTCCTATTGTAAATACCCAATCTCCGAGTCTGAGTAGGTTGGACTGACCAAATTTAATAGTGTAAAGATCATCAGCCTTTATTTTTATTACTGCTAGGTCTGTCAATACATCAAGACCTACTATTTCAGCCGAATAATTTCTGCCATCGGATAGTGAGACTTTTATATCTGAGGCATTGTGAACGACATGGTAGTTGGTAACGATATATCCGTCATTACTAATAATCATTCCAGTACCAGAACCTTCATCGGTAAAATCAAAAAATCGCCCTCGGGAAATTATATCAACCGATATTGATACGACCGAAAGTTGTACTCTCTCTACGAGGTCAGCAAGAGAAAACAAGTTTTGGGTATCGATATTTCTTTCAGGGNGTTGGGACTTATTGGTTGAAGTTTCTGGTGCAGCCTGATTTGGTTCAACCGCAGCTGGTTTAATTTCACCGTCAGTACAAGCAATAGTCATTAGTATGGCAATTGTTACAAGTGCCCTACTGATATGATTAGAATTTAATTGAACCAACAATTCGGCTACCTCTTTTCTTCAGGGCAAGCAGCATTCTGTCTAATTTACTTTTTTCTTCTTCGCNGACTCCNTATTTATGGAACATCGATGTAAGTTGGGCTCCAAAAAGCAATATGATTGCAGATATATATAACCATGCCTGTAAAGCCAGTAGTGCTCCCACTGATCCATATACGGCATTGTACAAAGAGAATGTACTGACAACCCATATAAAGCACCATTGTCCCGCGAGAAACCCAGCGGTAGCTATAAGGGCTCCTGGTACCACATATTGCATTCTCACTTTCACATTTGGCATCCAAGCGTAGAGTATCAGTATCGAGATAAAGGCTAAAATCGGTGAAATTAGACGTGCTATAAACCGGAGAACAAAATCTATCTGGAAATCTCCTTCAGGGTCAAAGTATTCAACAAGATCGGATACAACAGTGATTATTGGTGCAGTGAAAAGAATTATCATTACTAATATTCCTGCTCCGAATACTAATCCGATATCGATTAATCTTTCTCTAAGGAAAGGCCTGGGCCGTGTGACTCCCCATGCAGCGTTTATACCTTTTCTAATAGCTCCAAATGCCGCAGAGGCGGTCCATATCAGACCTAAAAAACTAACAATACCGGTGATGGTACGAGCATTTACGATACCTTCCATAGTGGAACCAATTAGGTCACTCGAAACTGGTAATACTTCTGCCATATCTATGGCTAGTTTGGTTCTGTCACTATCTGGACCAATAATGAAGCCAATCACGGAAATAACAGCCAANCCTAAAGGGAACATTGAGAATAAGGCATAAAAAGAAATAGCCGCAGCCAGTAAAACACAATTTTTGGACAGAAAATCTGTAACGGCCTCATAGAGGAAATTAATTATGCTAATAATAGACATATCAGGAGACTCAGTTATTCTCACCTGAGAAAAATTCTCTTAATGCCTTAACGGTGCCGTCCCTGTTTTCGCTGTGAAGACCGTGTCCTGCTCCATCTATCTCTTTAACAAATCCCTTGTTCTCCGGTATTTTTAAAGCCATTTNGTTCGCTTGGTCAAGATCTAGCACGGTTGAGGTTTCCCCTCTCATTATCATAGTATCGCAGGAAATTTTTGCTACGCAGTTCCACAAGAATTCCCCTTCTTTTAGAGCTGTACGACCATTAAGCCATCTTATTTCAGGGTCAGTCTTTGGTATTAGAATGCCATCCCAATTGGATCTGTAAGTGTATTTTACCAAGTTCCATATTTGTTCATCGGTTAAATTAGAATCATCTTCCTTATGCCAGTCAAAAGCTTGTTCTGGTGTGAAAAAGCCTCTAGGTTTTTCTTTGGTGCCTTTGGTCAGCCGTTGATTGGCCGTAGCTTTACCTGCAGGTGATGGGTCTGGCATTGGTCCATAATCACCTAGAGCCAGATGCGAAATAAAATCTCCATAATATGCTCCTAAAGCTATACCTATCCTAGAACCTTGTGAATGTCCGTAATAATCAAATGGATATAGTCCAGTCACTTTGGCAAATTCAACTATATCGGTAGCGAAGTTTTGAACCGAATATCCGTCTTGACTCCAGTCAGTATCACCACAACCACGAGCGTCCAAAGCAACAACGTGCCAATTGTCGGAAAATTTTGGTGATATCTCATCAAAGAGATGTGCATGGCCTCCAATGCCATGCATTAGTATCAATGGTTTTTTAGTTTTGTCTCCTCCCCAGTCTAAATAATGAATATTGAGACCATTTGCAAGGGTCCATTTGTCTTCAGGATAAAAATGGCTCATCTTTAACACCCCTCATAAAAACTGTCTAATAGTGACTATATTCTATCAACATTAATGGCTTATTCTAATCCTTTATTCATGCTGCTCTTGTAGAATTAACTGATTATCCAAACAATAGATTTCTGTAGGCAGCAAATTTGAAGACTTCTGATTTTGATTACAACCTTCCACAAGATTTGATTGCTCAATCTCCTNCAGAACCTAGAGATCACTCACGGCTNCTTGTATTGGATCGGAACACCGGCGAAATTGAACATCGGCGATTTTACGATATTGTGGGNTATTTAAATCAGGGCGATGTCTTGGTATTCAATGACAGNAGGGTTATCCCNGCGCGTATGTATGGATCTTTGGTGGATACCGGTAGCAAAATTGAATTACTTCTGCTTACTCAAAATAGTCCTACGGGCTGGAAAGCATTGGTAAAACCGGGGCGAAGGATGAGGAANGGGGCGAGATTTCTGATAAACGGNACAGACGATAAACGAGCAGTAGGGACTGTTCGTGATCAATATCCAGACGGAAGCAGGGAAATTGAATTTGAATCCAAATTNGACTTTGAGTATTTTGGGTCTTTGCCTTTACCTCCATATATTCGAGAGACGACAGCGCCTTCAGAGCGATATCAAACCGTATACGCTGAAAATGAGGGAAGTATTGCCGCTCCCACGGCNGGTCTTCACTTTACTAGGGAGCTACTTAACCGGATATCAGAGAAAGGTGTATTTTTGGAATTCGTCACCCTGCATGTTGGTTGGGATTCTTTCAGACCTCTTAAAACTGAGGACCCATCAGAACACAAAATGCACTCAGAATACTGGGAACTTACTGCTCAAGTAAGCGATAGGATAAATCTTGCCAAAGGGGAAGGCAGAAGGGTCATATCTGTAGGTACCACTGCGGTTAGGCTTTTAGAAAATGCTGCTAGCAATAATCTCTCTCCCACTTTGAATCCAGGTTCTGGATGGGCTGATATTTTTATTAAACCCGGCTATGAATTTCGTGTAGTTGACAGTTTAATCACGAATTTTCATTTACCGAAGTCGACTTTGCTTATGCTAACTAGTGCCCTTGCAGGGAGAGAGAATATTTTGTCGGCCTATAAAGNGGCTGTGGATAATCAGTATAGGTTCTATAGTTTTGGCGATGCCATGTTTATTGTTTAAACCTAATGAACGCCGTGTATAATCCGCGGTGTTAGGTTGTTATTGAATCTGATGAGGTTGTTTTAATGTATTCNCCTGGTAAAGACATACTAGAATCCTTGGGCCTTAGNCCTGTTATATCAGCTACCGGAACAGTTACTGCATATGGCGGTAGTAGACTTAGACCGGAAGTCATGGATGCTATGAACCGGGCCTCAAATACCATGGTCAATATGGATGAGCTTAACTTGGCGGTTGGCAAACAAATAGCTGAGGTTACTGGTGCTGAGGCTGGTATGGTAACCAGTGGTGCTGCTGGAGGTCTAATCCTTCAAGCGGCAGCCGTTGTTGCAGGTAGCGATCCGATTAACATGAAAAAACTTCCCGATACAACTGGTTTGAAAAATGAAATTATCATACATAGAAGCCATAGGTTTCCATATGATCAATGTTATCTTTCAGTAGGAGCTAAATTTGTGGAAATTGGGGATGGNCGTAGGTGTCAGCCGTGGGAACTGGAAGGTGCCTTTACTGAAAACACCGCTGCTGTCGCATATTTATTTTCCCCTTTCATAACTAGAAGAGCTTTGCCGTTTGAATATGTATGNGAAACAGCCCATTCCAAAGGAATACCAGTTATCGTGGACGCGGCTTCCTATCTACCACCTAGAGCCAACATTACACGATTCATAAAAGAGGGGGCGGATATGGTTATCTACAGTGGGGGTAAAGGAATAAGGGGCCCTCAAGGAACAGGTGTGCTGTGCGGACGGGCAGACCTAATCGAGGCTGCCTATGCTAATGCCAGCCCGCATCAATTTATTGGCAGAGGTCTGAAAGTTGCAAAAGAGGAAATTATTGGTCTGTCTAAAGCCTTAGAAATATTTATTGATGAAGACGAAGATGAGGAAAATAGAAGATACCAAAATATGTGTGATCAAGTTATTGATGCTCTTATAGAGATTCCAGGTATTAATATTGAGACAAAATTTGATTCATATGATTACTTAATACCAACTGCGGTAATAACTTTTGACCCAGATAGGAAAGGTCTGTCTAGAGATCAAGTTTGGGAACAGATGATCGCTTCAAAGCCTTCCATATATCTAAGTAACCTAGGTACCCCGGATGAGTTAGCTGTCGATCCCTTTAACATTGCGGACTCAGAATTAGAAATCGTTATCGATAGGTTACAGGAATTACTAGTTCAAAATTAATGTCATTCCAGAAAAATGGAGGTAGATTAGAAAGTTATGTTAGATCGATTTAAAGTCCCNAAAGAGGACATTGTTAAAGTGGAGCATGAGTCTTTAAAGGAAACCGTAACCCAAATTTTCGAGAAAATGGGCATACTACCTGAAGATGCTAAGGAGGGTGCAGATGTTCTCGTATCGACAGATCTGCGAGGTGTGGAAACACATGGGGTTTCAAACATGCTTAGAAGTTATGTGGAAAGATACAACGCTGGTGATCTAAACCCTAGGCCAGATTGGAAGATTGAGAGAGAGAGTCAAGGCACAGCAACTATCGATGCAGATAGTGGACTTGCAGTCATATTAGGTCCAAAAGCGATGCGAATTGCTATNGATAAGGCGAAAAATGTAGGAATTGGTGTGGTAACCATGCATAATGCGGGGCATTCCGGTGCCATTGGACATCATGCTATGTTAGCTGCCAAGGAAGATATGATAGGTATGACTGCCACAGCCGGAGGGATGAGCGTGCTACCTACTTTCGGTGCAGAACCCAGGCTTGGCACCAATCCAATTGCAATAGCAGCTCCTGCTAGGAACAATCCTCCATTTCTTTTCGATGCTGCCACCTCCGCAATAGCAGGTAATAAATTGGGGCTTGCTGCTCGAGTTGGGGCGAATCTATTACCCAACTGGATTTCAGGTTTAGATGGAGCTCCGATAGGTGATGAGGTGCCTATGCCAGATCGAGGAGAGTTTCATCAACTACCTTTGGGGGGCACCAGAGAACAAGGATCCCATAAAGGCTACGGATTTGGCCTTATGTCTGAAATATTGGCTACAGGACTAAGCGGGGCTGTCAGCGCTATGGTTATTGGATCTGGCAAGACTAGTAGAACTGGCGGGACAAGCTGCCACTATTTTTGCGCATACAATATAGAAGCTTTCACAGATGTTGAAATTTTTAAAGATAATATGGATAACATGTTGCAGTCTTTGAAAGATACCCCTCCTGCGCCAGGCCATGAAAGGGTTATGTATCCAGGACTATCAGAGTCTGAAGAAGAAGAAGATCGAAAAATAAATGGGATACCTTTACATTCTGAAGTGGTTGAATGGTTCACCGATATAACCAGTGAACTAACTATACCGATGGTTAAAATATTGTAATCGTCGTATAAGCCACCAATTTATTTATAAAAACTGGTCCTTAATAAGGGTTGCCAAGATTTGCCTGAGGGTTTGTCATAAATTTATTTGGGGACTTACAAATTCTTCATTTAATGGTAATAATTGGCGGGCAAGGTCACGCAAATAGCGAGGAGATTTGTAGTGAGTAGTGAGAAGATTCTCATTATCGAAGATGAAGAAAATATTTTGGAAGCGGTGAAATATACACTAACCCAGGAAGGATACGATGTATTCACCTCCGTTGATGGTGAAGATGGGCTAGAAAAGGCACAAGAAATCAAACCAGATTTAGTGTTGCTGGACGTTATGTTACCCAAAATGGATGGATTCGAAGTCTGCCGAATTCTTCGGAAAGATTTAGAAATGCCAGTGTTCATGATTTCAGCTAAGGCTGAAGAGATTGATAGGGTTGTAGGTTTGGAGATCGGTGCGGATGACTACATAACTAAACCTTTCAGTATGAGAGAGCTAGTAGTCAGAGTGAGGAATTCTCTCAGAAGAGCAGCTTTAAGCNCGAAAGTAGATGATCTTGAAATCCTAAAGTTTGGGGAACTCGAAATTCACTTGACCAGCCATATGGCAATAGTTTCGGGGGAAGAGGTTTCTATGAAACCCAAAGAATTTGATTTACTTTATCTGCTGGCATCGAACAAGGGTAGGGCGTTTACGAGAGNTCAGATTCTTCAGAGACTTTGGGATCGCGAATATATTGGCGATGTTCGGACTGTGGACGTTCACGTCAGGTGGATCCGGGAAAAAATTGAAGTTAATCCTAGCCGNCCTGAAAAATTAGTCACCATTAGAGGGGTAGGTTACAGGTTNGACGGTTGATGTTCTTGTACGGGGAGAATGGCGTTGAGAATTCCTAGTTTACCTGTATGGAAAATCATAGTTTCTTTTTTGCTATTGGTTAGTGTTGTCATTATTTTTTCCTGTTTTTATGTTTTCAATATAGTGAACGACATTGATGGTGGACAGAGTAGAAACTTNGCTATTACAGTTGTACTCACCGGAATAGTGATCACTTTTATATCTCTACTTACCATCATGGCTGTGAGATTGAAAATTATTCGATCCATGAATAAGGTCATTGAGGGTATTTCGCTGATTTCAGAAGGATATTTGGATCATAGGGTACCGGCTATTTCTAGAGATGAAAATCTAGGTCTATCGAATGCCTTTAACCAGATGGCTGAGACGGTTTCTGCAACGGTTCATACCCTTTCATCTGAAAAAAATACTCTTTCTGCTCTTTTGGACACTATGGCTGATGGAGTAATTGTTACCGATGAAGATGGAAATATAACTCTATTNAATAAAACTGCGCAGCTAATTTTCAATTTGGAAAATTNGGAATATTTAGATTTAAGGCTGGCAGATGTCATAAGGGATTTTGAAATAATCCAAATGGTATCCGATTGTGTTGAGGTGGGAGAATCTATACAAGACGAAATAGAAATACCAGAGATAAGACGCTACTTAAGTGTAACTGCTACTCCCATAGGTTCTGGTTCCGGTGGTGGTGTGTTGATAACTGTGCATGATTTGACAAATATTCGTCAGTTGGAAAACACTCGGAAAGAATTTGTAAGTAATGTATCCCATGAACTTCGAAGTCCTCTAGCTTCGGTTAAAGCCATGGTAGGAAGTCTTGAAAGTGGGGCATTAGAAGACAAAAAAGCGGCCAACGATTTCATTGCTAGAATTGACAAAGATGTCGATAGGATGACTTCCTTAGTATCCGACTTGTTGGAACTCTCTAGGCTTGAAAGTGGGCAAGAAGATATTGAACTTGAACCCGTAGAATTGAGATCTTTAGTTGATGATTCCATTTCAATGGTCACAAATCAGGTGTTAGATGGTCCTGATATATTGTCCAAAATCTTTGAAAATGTGGAGATACTTGGCAATAAGCAAAAGGTAACTCAAATATTGCTGAATTTACTCCAGAATTCAGTTAAATTTACTCCCTCTGGAGGAACTATAACTGTGGAAGCTAGATCAAATGGTGGATTTGTAGAAGTTTCTGTCGTAGATACCGGTATTGGGATAGCAGCCGAACATTTACCCCACTTGTTTGAACGCTTTTACAAGGTGGATAAGGCACGTAGAGATGGTGGTACCGGTTTGGGTTTGTCCATCGTAAAACATTTAGTGCAGGCACATGGTGGAGAAGTGCACGCTGATAGTGTTGAGGGAGAAGGGAGCGCTTTTTATTTCACTATACCGCTAATTAAGACAGCCAACATTGGAAAAAATTAAAACCTAAGCCAGTCCAATTAATTCATAACTACACCTTAAATCCTCGTTAATATTTCGTTAAACCTACTCTAATCACCTCCTTTTACTATTTTTATGTGAATTGCAAAGAATGAATTTGGAAAAGAATATTTAGAAAGATCGAAGTTTTAGATGGAGATACTTTTACAGTG
>PBWI01000058.1 GCA_002728195.1 Chloroflexota bacterium | reverse complement strand
ACAACTGGGATATTCAAAGATTTTCCTGTAGCAAGCTCTGATGCAGCCGCTAATTCATCGGCAATGCAAATAGTAGTGACTTTTAACACTTGGCCTACTGCATCAATTGTGTCTTTATAATCTATGTAGGGACTCATACCTGCGCAGCCAATGGCGAAATTTACGTGTCCATCCCTCCAAGGCCTTCCAAACGTATCAGAAATGATAACTCCTAACGATTGTACCTGTGCCAGGCGCCGTATGTCGTTAAGGATTTTTCTGGCGGAAGCATCTGAGTCTTTCGGAAGTAAAGCGACGCTCGTATCTCCTTCTATATTTGAAGAATCTATTCCCGCGTTCGCACAAATAAAGCCGTGAATACTCTCCGTTATTAAAACTCCTCGCTCAAAGTCAGTCCTCACAATTTCAGTTGATTGCTCTAATATCAGCTGAACCAACCTAGGGTCTTTACCTAGTTTAGTCGCGAGTTTTTGAGCCTTAGGCGTAGGGTCAATATCCAATAAATCGCGGACCATACCTTCGACTTTGGAGACAACTTTTTGAGTCACTACTATCACGTCCCCAGATTTTATTCCGCCAGCTGAAGAAAATGCGGCCTCAACAATCATTTCTGAAAGATTATGCGACGTGTCAAATTCAGGTAGTCCTGTTAATCCGATGATTTCTATATTACTCATTCCCGACTATCCTATTAATTCTAAATGTTATACTCGCCAGACCATAATTTTGTTAGTTCCCTAACATTTTCCTACACAGGAGGTATTTTCCTTTGACTTACCTAAGAAGTTTACTATTTGTGCCTGGTAATCAACCAAAGATGTTGGCCAAAGCCGCTTCTTTCTCCCCAGACGCTTTCGTACCCGACATGGAAGATTCTGTAGCATGGGACGACAAATCACAAGCAAGACAGGTTGTTACTGATCATTTAGAAATGCTGGGAAAGACAGGTATAAGGGTGATCCCCAGAATAAACTCTCTAGATACTGGTATTTGTGAAGAGGACCTAGCGTCCATCGTTGGACCTCACATTTATGGTGTTTCTGTGGGAAAAATCAACACTACCAGAGACGTAANTGTAATTTCGCAATACATTGGCAAATTGGAATCCAAGAGAAAAATCCCGGCAGGTACAATTAAGCTGGTGTTGTGGATAGAAACTGCTGTTGGTCTTATAAATGCTTACGAAATTTTGTCGTCAAATGATCGAATAATTGCAGCAGCCTTCGGCGCTGAAGACTTCACTAACGATATGGGAATNCAACGCAACGAGGATGATCGTGANATACTTTTCCCTAGAAGCCAAGTAGCAATAGCTGCGAAAGCAGCAGGTGTTTTGGCGCTGGACACACCATTTTTTGGATTTAGGGACCCAGACAGTTTGAAGGTAAATTCGGAACTATCTAAATCTGTCGGGTTCAAAGGAAAATTTGCAATTCACCCCCTACAAGTGGAAATCATTAACAAATGTTTCTCTCCTACTAAAACTGAAATTGATCATGCTNTAGAAGTGATCCGGGTTTTTGAAGAGGCAGCGGCTAAAGGTAGAGGTTCAACCTCGTTGGAAGGTCAAGTAGTCGACGTTCCTGTCGTAAAAAGGGCTGAAGCTCTCATCCATCAGGCCANGCAAATGGACATAATTACTTGATGGAAGATATAGATCAGATCCTTCTTAGGGGAATGAGCTTTTATGGTTATCATGGTGTCAATCCAGAAGAACGCTCCCAAGGACAGAAATTTGTTGTAGACGTGGTAATAGATTGTTCATTAACTAAAGCCGCTGAATCAGACAGAGTGGAAGACACAGTGAATTACTCTGANGTATTCAGAATCGTCAAATCAATTGTTGAGGGAAAACCATACAACTTACTGGAAACTGTGGCGAAAAATATTTCGGATAAAATACTTCTGAATTATGATATCCATTCAGTTTCTGTGACAATCAAAAAACCTGAGGTTCGTATACATGAATCGAATTTGGACTATGCAGGTATCACAGTAACTCGGTATGGAAATAAATAAGTTTTTCTAAAGAAGGTTNCAGAGTGCCAAAAAATCTACCNGAAACACTAGGTGAATTGATCGAATCCGGATATACATCACGTACGATTAAAGAGGAAATTCGATCCAATTTAGTTCAAAGAATAAGTGATGGCTCAGAAGTATTTCCAGGCATAGTTGGTTTTGACGATTCAGTAATACCCCAAATACAGAATGCAATCCTAGCAGGCCAAGACATTATCTTACTGGGAGAACGAGGGCAGGCAAAATCCAGNATAATTCGCCTTTTAGTTGAGCTGCTNGATGAATACATTCCGTTTGTAAAAGGCTCTGAGATAAATGATGATCCACTCAATCCAATAAGCCAGTACGGAATAGATGTTATTGCCTCTGACAAGAAGAATACAGAGATAGACTGGCTGACTAAGGAAGATAGATATGCAGAGAAACTCGCCACCCCTGACGTCTCAGTAGCCGATCTAATAGGTGAAATTGACCCAATAAAAGTGGCTGAGGGAAGGTACTTATCGGACACCATGGCTATCCACTACGGAATGATACCCCGAACAAATAGAGGACTATTCTGTATAAACGAACTACCTGATCTTACTGAGCGAATCCAAGTCAGTTTGTTTAATTTGATGCAGGAAAGGGACATCCAGATCAAAGGTCATCAAGTCAGACTACCCTTAGATATGATAATCGTAGCTACAGCCAACCCAGAAGATTACACAAACCGAGGCCGGATAATAACGCCGCTTAAAGACCGTTATGGGGCACAGATTCGCACTCACTACCCAAGTGACGTTTCACAGGAAATGAGCATAGTTACTCAAGAATATAAGAAATTTGCCGATTCAGATGCATTGGTCAAAACGCCCGAATTTATGAAAGAAATTATCGGTGAAATNACACATTTGGCTCGACGCAGCCCTGAAATAAACCAAAGATCTGGAGTTAGCCTGAGGGTATCCATATCCAATTTTGAAACTCTAATAGGGCAAGCATTTAGGAGAAGCCTCGCCAATAATTCTATTTCTTCGCCTAGGATCAGTGACCTTCCATATCTNGTAGCTTCCACAATAGGAAAGGTTGAACTTGAGACTGTAGAGGAAGGGCTTGAAACTAAAATAATTGGTGACATCGTTGACCGNGCGATTTTAAACGTATTCACCAATAACACAGAACCCGACGAATTTGACTATCTGCTAGCCAAGTTTGAAGAAGGAATCACTATCCAAGCCGGGAGTACAATTGATGATGACTCATATATGTCATTAATTGGAAGATTCGATAATCTGACAGGAAAATTATCGAATCTATGCGAACCAATTAAGGATGACAGTGCGATAATTTCAGCATTTGAATTCGTATTAGAAGGACTTTATCTCGGTAAAAAGATAAATAAGAAAACGGAAGATAAGACTACAGAATATAGAAAATAGATGAACCATATCATCTTCACAATCAATTAAACTTAAGTCACTTATAGTTTGACGGTCNGGAGATTACATGTCCCAAAATAATAATTCCTCGAATATGTCACGTGCATATAGTCCTGGTGATACCGAGGGCAGAATATATAAATTATGGGAAGAAGCCGGTTACTTTCAACCAAATACTAGCTCAGATAAACATCCTTTTGTCATGATCATGCCTCCCCCAAATGTCACAGGAGAACTACATATGGGCCACGCTCTGACAGTTGCAGTTGAGGACATGATAGTACGCTGGCATCGAATGAANGGAGAACCAACCCTTTATTTACCAGGTACCGACCATGCTGGTATAGCAACGCAGGTCGTGGTAGAGCGATTACTGGCAACCGAAGGGGTAACCAGATACGAACTAGGGAGAGAAAAATTCGAAGCTCGAATATGGGAATGGGTTGAAACNTACGGTAACCGCATTTACGAACAACTTAGAAGACTTGGAACGTCATGTGACTGGTCCAGAAGTACATTTACACTGGATGAAACACCTAGAAAAGCTGTACGAAAAACTTTCGTGGACCTTTATGAAAAAGGTTTGATATACAGAGGTGAACGAATAGCCAACTGGTGCCCTCGCTGCGCGACAGCATTGTCTGAATTGGAAGTGAAATACAAGGAAATTGATGGGAATCTATACCACATAAAATACCCATTTTCGGATGGGTCCGGATTTTTAGTAGTAGCGACTACCAGACCTGAAACAATGCTCGGAGATACAGGGGTTGCTGTTAATCCTCGAGATGAAAGGTTTAAAGATAAGATTGGCAAGGAAATCAATTTACCACTTACTAATCGTNTTATTCCTGTTATAGGCGATGAAGCAGTGGAGCTAGAATTTGGCACGGGTGCACTGAAAGTTACTCCAGCACATGATCCAGTAGACTTTGAGATTGGATCAAGAAACGACCTCTCATTCATTACAGTGATAAATGATGACGGGAGAATGAATTCCCAAGCCGGTGAGTTTCAAGATACAGACAGATTTGAATGCAGAAAACTCGTACAAGAGGCACTTGAAGACAAAGGACTGATAGAGGAAATAGAATCGTTCCGACATTCTGTTGGACACTGCGACAGGTGTGACGAAGTCATAGAACCACTTATTTCTAAACAATGGTACNTTTCCATGGAGTCCTTAGCGGAACCTGCAATAAAGGCTGTAAAAGACAACGAAATCCAGATTATTCCTGAAAGATTTAGCAGCGTTTATTTTAACTGGATGGAAAACATCAGAGATTGGCCAGTNAGTCGACAACTTTGGTGGGGACACCAAATACCCGTATGGTATTGCAAAGAATGTCCTGCAGAGACTGTACCTTTAGAAGATCCCGTCAAATGCCAGTCTTGCGGATCAGAGGCAATAGAGCAAGACCAAGATGTTTTGGACACTTGGTTTAGTTCTGGGTTATGGACTCATTCCACCTTAGGGTGGCCAGAAGACACTGAGGACNTGNGGTCTTTTTACCCAGGATCAGTAATGGAAACNGGCTACGATATTCTGTTTTTCTGGGTGGCCAGAATGATAATGTTGGGAATGGCCAATATGGGTAAAATACCATTCCACACAATTTATCTCCATGGTCTTGTCTTAGACCCGGAAGGTGTGAAAATGAGCAAAACGAAAGGTAATGTACTTAATCCTCTCGATCTTATAGATAAATACGGCGCTGATGCTGTGCGGTTTGCTCTCACAACAGGCACATCTGCTGGAAATAACCTAAGAATGAATGAGCAGAAACTGGAATCCAGTCGGAATTTTGCCAATAAGCTTTGGAATGCTTCCAGATTCGTCATATCCAATCTTGATAAAGGAAAGGAAACTCTTAATTTTTGCCGCCCTCAAAACGTCAAGCATCGCCATGACAGATGGATACTGTCCAGACTCGACCATGTGACTGCGGATGTCAACAGATTGATGGGAGATTTTCAATTCGGAGAAGCTCAGACACAGATACATGATTTNTTATGGAACGAATACTGTGATTGGTATATTGAGTTAACAAAAGATCGGTTAAAAACAGAAGAATCTGATTCACCTTTACCCACATTGGCCTATGTATTGGAAAATACCCTCAGATTACTGCATCCGTTTNTACCTTTTGTAACAGAAGAAATATGGNGCAATTTATGCAAAGTAGGTGAAACCGGAGATGCGTGGCCAGATGCTCTCATTATGGCGGAGTATCCTGAAATTCAAACATCATTAGTCNACGACAATTCTGTATCGGAAATGATAAAACTAATTGAATTCATCCGTGCCATTAGAAACATGAAATCAGAATTCAACATCCAGCAGAAACAAAAAGTNGGTTGCCGCATAGCAGCCGGTCCTGAATTTAATCTAGTCAAATCAGAGACTCAGACCATTGCTAGTTTCTCCGGTGTTTCAATATCCGACATTACTGATTCAAGTCTACTTGAAATGCAAAATGGCGAAATTTCAATCGTGGCAAATATGGGAACCGCATACTTAGACCTAGGGGATAGCCTAGATTTAAATGAAGAATTAGTGCGTCTCCAAACTGAGCGAGAAGAAATATCTAAATATATTTCTTCCTTAAATAAACGCCTCTCTAACCAATCTTTTGTAGATAAAGCACCGGAAGAAGTTGTGGAAAAGGAAAAGGACAGATTACAAAGGTCTAAAGACAGGGAGACGCGAATAAACGAAATACTTGCGACACTGAGTTAATAATTAGCAGTTTTTGACCTTGACTAGGCAGCGAGTCCACAGCACCGTTTGTATTTTTTCCCACTCCCACAGGGGCATTGTTCATTTCTTCCAATTTTAGGGCCACTGNGTTTTTTTACTACCTTGGATGAGTCATTAGTCTTAACAACTGGTTTGGGNNGATTGGCGATTTTAGGTGTATCNATAGTTTGNGTGCCAAGCTCCGGGTCAATTGGAGTACCAGTTCTAAAAATAGTGTGAACAACGTCATCAATAATTTTAGACTGTAAGT
Organism: Chloroflexota bacterium; assembly: GCA_002728195.1. Taxonomy (GTDB): domain Bacteria; phylum Chloroflexota; class Dehalococcoidia; order Lucifugimonadales; family UBA826; genus UBA11996. The sequence continues at coordinate 9,648 of PBWI01000058.1, read as the reverse complement.
TTTGAAACAGTTCATGACCTTCTTTCTTATACATCACCAATGGGTCTCGTTGACCAACAGCCTGTAAACTGATGCCCTGACGAAGATTTTCCATCGCGGTAAGGTGTTGCACCCAGTTGGCATCAATAGTCCTCAACATTATGTATCTTTCTACTGATCTAGCGTTATCATCACCGAGTACAGCCTCAAAATTATTGTAAATTTTTTCTACGTGATCCAATACTTCATTAATATAATTCTGCTGGCCTGCATTAAACACATATTCAGGGTCAATTAATGATGATGGAAGAGGGATAATTCGTTGAATATCTGCTACAACACTTTCAATATCCCAGTTTTCAGTGGCAGTACTAGACATGCCCTCGGCAATTACAGCTTCACATTCCCCTTCGATCATCCGCTGTATTTTTGGTCGTAACTCAACACCGTCTAATACAGCATCTCTCTGCTCGTATATTACATCTCTATGAGAGTTAACCACATCGTCATACTCAACCAAATTCTTTCTCATATCGAAATGAAAAGATTCTACTTTAACCTGCGCACCCTCTATGGATCGAGAGATCATCTTGTTCTCAATGGGAGTTTCGTCATCCATCCCAGCCCAATCCATTATCGTCTGTATTCTGTCACCCCCAAATCTTCTGACTAAATCGTCATCTAGAGAACAGTAGAATCTAGTTTCCCCTGGATCNCCCTGACGTCCTGATCTCCCNCTCAGCTGGTTNTCTATTCTTCTAGCTTCATGCCTTTCGGTTCCAATTATGAAAAGGCCCCCAACNTTCAAGACATGGTCATGATCTTTTTCCCACTGCGTCGTGTCTCCTTCCGCAAAGTCTGGGGACCCACCCAAAACTATGTCTGTACCTCTACCCGCCATATTCGTAGCCACTGTTACTGCTCCAGGTTTCCCTGCTTGAGCAACAATTGTTGCTTCTCTATCATGTTGCTTTGCATTCAATACTTCGTGTTTAATCCCCTGCTTTTTCAAAAGCCCGCTTAAAATTTCTGATCTATCTATATCTGTAGTACCGACCAAAACTGGCTGTCCAATTTCAACTCTAGATTTGATTTCTCGTACGACGGCGTTGTACTTTGCACTTTGGTCCCTATATATCAAGTCGCCGTGATCATATCTCATCACCGGATTATTTGTAGGCACACTAAGCACTTCAAGTTTATATATTTTCCAAAATTCTTCCGCCTCAGTAGATGCTGTACCTGTCATACCAGACAATTTGGAATAAAGTCTAAAATAATTTTGTAGGGTAATCGTTGCATACGTCACTGACTCTCTCTGTACAGTGATATTTTCCTTTGCCTCAATAGCTTGATGCAGGCCATCCGAATACCTTCGCCCATCCATCAACCTCCCAGTGAATTCGTCGACAATTACTACTTTCCCATCCTTAACCACATACTCTCGGTCCTTTTTGTATATGACCTCTGCCCTAACGGCATTTTCTACAAAGTGGACCTGTCCAAAATTCTCAGCATCGTATAAATTATCCACTTTTAAAAATTTTTCGATTTTGCCTATTCCATTTTGGGTAAGTGAAACTGATCGATGTTTCTCTTCCACCGAATAGTCTTCCCCTTCCCTTAAACTCGGAACGATTTTGGCGTATTTTGAATATTCGCTGGGATTCTGTTGGGACGGGCCGCTTATTATCAACGGGGTTCTTGCTTCATCGACCAAAATATTATCAACTTCGTCCACTATAGCGAAGGATCTACCTCTTTGGACTCTTCTCTCAGCGAGATCAACCATGTTATCTCTAAGATAATCGAATCCAAAATCATTATTCGTCCCATACGTTATATCGGACTCATAAGCATCTTTTCTAGTAATCTGTTTTCCGTTTACCTTTTTGCCATCAAAATTATCGGGATGGAAAAGGTAAGCGTATTCATGCTGTAGAGCAGAAACTGAAACCCCTAAGGAATTATATATAGCGCCCATCCACTCGGCGTCCCTTTTTGCCAGGTAGTCATTTACAGTAACGACATGGACCCCTTCTCCTGAGATAGAGTTCAGAAATGCAGGCAAAGTTGCAACTAAAGTTTTCCCTTCCCCTGTTCTCATTTCAGCAATCTTCCCTTGATGTAAAACGATTCCACCCAATAGTTGAACATCAAAGTGCCTCTGACCAAGAGTCCTTTTTGCAGACTCTCTTACTGCTGCAAATGCGTCTGGGAGTAGATCATCAAGAGATTTACCGCTCTCATACTCAGATTTCAAGACATCTGCAACGCTTCTTAATTCTTCATTAGATTTAGATTCGTAGACGCTTTCCAAGGCATTTATTTGTTCTACCAGAGGGTCCAGCTTAGAAAGGGCTTTTTCATCTGAATTACCGATGAGATTGGTTATTGCTTTTAAAAATGCCATATTTTTTGTTATTAATTCCTCTCTTCACAACAAATTATACGGGCACATCATTTACAAGTACCAGCAATTCACATCCAAATTCACTTGGCCTATGATTCAAACATGGCACCAACAGAAAGGCCGCTATGTATCCTGTGAATTGCCTCACCAAGCATTGGGGCAATCGATAAAACGGTCAATTTTGGCCCTCGCTTCGCTTCAGGTACAGGCAACGTATCAGTAACAACCGTTTCTATCACTTCACTCTGTGACAATATATTACTGGCTTCGCCCGACAATACCGGGTGAGTCACAGCACAATAAATATCCTTCGCTCCGTGNTCCTTNAGAGCTTGTGCAGTTGCTATTACGGTTCCTCCTGTTCCTAACTCATCGTCCACTATTAAGGCGGTNTTATCNTTTACATCTCCGATCAANCTNACCGCTTCCACTCTATCCTCGTTACCTATCCTGTGTTTCTCTACCAGAGACATCCCGACATTNAAAAACCTCGCAGTGTCCCTAGTTCTTTTCACATCACCGGCATCAGTTGCGGATGCAACTTCGATGCCAATGCTGTTGCCCTTAAAATGTCCTGCTAACATTTGGACGGCAGATAATTCATCAACCGGTATATTGAAGAAACCCTGTATCTGTCCAGCATGTAAGTCAACAGTTAGAACTCTATCGGCCCCTGCAACGGTGAGAAGATTAGCTACCAATCTAGCCGTTATAGGAACTCTAGGTTGATCCTTTTTATCACTACGACCATATGAATAATGGGGTATTACAGCCGTAATCCGGCCAGCAGACGCTCTCTTTGCAGCATCTATCATCACCAAAAGTTCCATTATGTGATCATTCACCGGTCGACAAAAAGTCTGCACCAAGAAAACGTCTCTTTCTCGAACGTTCTCTTTAAAACTTACAAACGTGTTGTCGTTACTGAATTTAAAAACATCGCATTCTCCTAGTGGTATCCGTAGATAATCACAAATGTCAGACGCGAGTTTTGGGTGGGAGTTACCGGAAAAAATTCTTAAATCTTCAAAAGAAGGCATATTTAAATCATCTCAAAGTTTTTGATATGAAAACAGTCTATCCAACCTATTAGCAGGTAGTCTAAGCGAGCCGAATTATAGCACAGCAAAAGATGATAAATGTTGGGGATTTTATTAGCAGTATTGCTTATTGCCGCCATGTGATTGATACTTTTCCTTCGTATGATTTTGATGTTAATCAGGAATAAAAAATGGCAAAACGACTACCAACCAAACCGCAACTAAGAGATCTATCACCGAGATGGATCCAAAGGCAAGATGGAGTTTTTCTTCACCTTGAGGACGATTTAGGGATAGCACAAACCGCGGTCCAAATACCTCAGAACCTAACACCGATACTTTTATTGTGCGACGGTACTAGAACAATAGAATCGATAAACGGCGGGTTGCTTCTGCAAGGTATTTCGATCGGTGAAGAAAGAATATCAAACCTACTTGAACAATTGGATGATGCCTTGCTCTTGGAAAACGGTAAATATGCCGCTGAGAAAAATAAAGCCTTGCAGAAATACCGAAGGTCTGAAAATAGGCCAATGTCTTTCGCAGGCACTATATACCCAGCCATAATCTCGGATTTGGATCTGTTCATTACGGAAAGCAAATCCAGATTTGAATCTTCCGATAAAAGTGAGAAATACCACGGGGATATCCAGGGCTTACTTTCTCCTCATATTGATTTTGCAAGAGGATATTCAACATACGCTGAATTGTGGAAAGAAAGTGAGGGACTTTTAGACGAAATAGAGCAAGTCATCATACTAGGTACAGATCACAACGGGGGACTAGGCTCAATAACTCCAACTAAGCAAAATTACCAGACCCCTTATTCAAGCCTTGAAACCGATCTGGATGGAATTAAGCTATTGGAATCAGCCATTGTTGGGACGGATCCTTTTAATGAAGAACTTCATCACGTAAAGGAGCATTCAATAGAATTAGCTCTGATTTGGCTTCACAATGCCTTGGGGGGCAGGTCTTTCAAACTTTTACCAATATTATGCGGCTCCTTTCAAAAATTCCTGCTAGATAAGCAGCAACCAAAGGAAGATGAAACTATAAATAACGTAATCGACGCTCTTACTGAATATCGAAAAAGGTCGCGAACGCTGGTAGTTGCAGCTGGGGATCTAGCTCATATGGGACCGGAATTCGGGGACGCAGCCCCCATGAATGAGCTGGCACTAGCAGATCTCGCTTCTAAGGATCATATTTCTCTATCCGCCATTGAGAAAGGAAATCCTGACGATTTTTTTAATACCAGCGCTGAAGAATCGGACGCAAGAAAAATCTGTGGCTTAACTCCAATATATTTAATGGGTAAAGTATTGGACGGTTGCAAAGGATACAGCGTTGGATATGACCAATGCCCCGCAGACGAGCAAAACACTTCTGTTGTGTCAATAGCCGGAACTTTACTTTTTGGAGACTGAAGGAGCCTAGTTATGATCAGGGTAGGGTTTTTATTGAAAGTTAAGGAAGAGTATGTAGGAGAATACAAAGCCCACCATAAAAAGGTCTGGTTAGAAATGCAAACCGCTTTGTCTAGAAATGGATGGAAAAACTATTCTCTTTTCATTAGACCAGACGGACTGCTCTTTGGATATTTCGAAGCAAAAAAATCTTTGACGGATTCTTTAAAAGGTATGGAATCAGAAAAAGTAAATGCCGACTGGCAACAATTGATGTCACCATATTTTGAAATAGTTGAGGGTTCGGCACCGGACCAATCGATGCTGGAACTTGAGGAAATTTTTCATCTCGATTAATCAGAAAGGGTCAATTATGCGGCTAGAATCTAAAAAAGTAATTGTGACGGGCGGAGCTTCTGGGATAGGTAGATCTATTTGTGAAATATTTGCTTCTGAAGGGGCCTCGATAGTCATAGCAGATATTGACGAATCTGGCTCTCAGGAAACGTTAAGTCAGGTAACATTAGCTGGCGGGAAAGCTCTTGCGGTAACAACAGATGTTTCTTCGGAAGACAGCGTCTCACATATGATCAAAGAGGCGGCATATTTCCTCGATGGGATTGACGTTCTTGTAAATGATGCGGCAGCATTTGTCTTTGGGAAGGTAGAAGATGTCACTCAAAAAGATTGGGAAACGGTGTTCGGCGTCAATGTGTTAGGAAGCGCTAACACTGTTAAACATTCCCTACCATATTTGAAGCAATCCACATCTCCAAACATAGTGAATATCGCATCAGTGAGTGGTTTTATAGCCCAACCAGGATTTGTACCTTACAACGCTTCTAAGGGAGCTCTATTACAGTTAACAAGATGCCTAGCGATGGATCTTTCTGAATTCAACATAAGGGTAAATGCGGTGTGCCCAGGGGCTATTTATACCCCAGCCACAGAGAGACACATTGCTTTCGAAAATGCAGACAGAGAAGAATTCCTTAAAAAAGCTGGTCAAGGCAGTTTTCTCAAAAGAGTGGGTAAGCCTGAAGAAGTCGCCTATGCGGCTCTTTTCCTAGCCAGTGATGAAGCGTCCTTCATTACTGGCAGCCATTTAGTCGTCGACGGAGGTGCCACTGTATGACTTTTGATGACGATTTTGAATTTGTGGACGCACATGTCCATTTCTATGACATGCAACATCCGACACTTTATTACGGTCATTGGCAACCAAACGAGGACCATCCATTTCTTGGTGCTCAAACCCGCTTACTAGGCTCTAGAAACTATCTAGCTGAGGATTTCATAAAAGATGCCCGACCTTACGGCGTAACTAAAGCAATACACATCCAGGCAGCTATAGGTTCACAGGATCCAGTGGAAGAAACCAAATGGTTGCAAGAGGTTTATCAAAACACCGGCATACCAAATGCGATAGTTGGGTATGTGGACCTAAAAGACCCGCAAGCTAGCTCTATGATTGAAAGGCATCTGGAATATTCTAACTTCAAAGGTGTTAGAGATTTCTCGTCTGGTGATTATTTAGTCAGTGATCAATTTAGGCAAGGATATAGTTTATTGGAGAAATTTGATCTTATATCGAGTATATCTGCCCAATGGCAAGACATGGAAAAATTAGCAAATTTGGCGAACAAATTTCCCAATATTGAAATAGTGTTGGATCACGCTGGATTTCCTGAAGAAAGGTCCCCAGAATATTTCAATAATTGGAAGACCGGATTAAAGAAAATATCAGATACAGAAAACATTTATTGCAAGATTTCTGGGCTAGGAATGGGAGATAATGACTGGACTGAGGCTTCGATAAGACCCTACGTTGAAACATGTATTGAACTTTTCGGAGTAGATAGATGTCTATTTGCTACAAACTGGCCTATCGATAGTCTATGGAGTGACTACGGAGATGTAGTGAGCGCCTATCGCAACATAACACTCGGGTATTCAAAATCTGAAATCGCAAAATTGTTCTCAGGAAATGCTCAGCATATATATCAGATCTAAAATACCTGTATACAGCGATCAGATTAGTAGGCAGTGGTAGGGCTAGCATTAATCTTTATCATTGCTACCCAACCGATCACTGGTATCAACCACATAAATAACCACCACCACTTTTTGTTTTGGTCATGCAAGCGTCTAACGCTAATAGACAATGTTGGTGTTAACATCACGATACAAAATATTATGCTAAGAGGGTAAAAGGGTAGGGAACTCAAAGCAACAGCATCCAGTACAATCAGCGGCAATAGACAGATTGTCTGGAATAATGCAAAAAACCAGAACTCCGCTCTAGTGGAGCGTCCTGCAAAATCAGACCATCTCCGAAATGCCAAATTTATCGCTAGTGAGAACGTCACAATTTTCCTTTATTCTATGAGATATCAAATCCCTCATAATCGCTAGCGGCTATCTGATCACATTTCTCCCGATAAGAAGGGATCCCTCCTGCGTAGGGCATGAAAATTCTTTTTTTGCCTGGTATGTTGGCTCCCACATACCATGAATTACAAGTGTAGCGTAGGGTATTCCCTGCAATTTCTTCCACATGTCCTGTCCAACTTTCCTCAGCAAGTGCCTTTGCTTCAATTTCTGTGTAACCACCCATCTCCATGTAATGCAGACAATCCCTTATCCATTCAACATGCTGCTCAATAGACGTCATCATGTTGGACAATACGGAAGGGCTACCCGGCCCCGTAATGGTAAACATGTTAGGAAAACCTGCCATACTCAACCCTAAATAACTTTGAGGGCCATCAGACCAAATATCTCTCAATTGAATTCCCTCTTTTCCGGTAATGTTCATCGAAAGTAAAGCCCCAGTCATTGCGTCAAATCCAATAGCAAAAATGACGATGTCAAATTTAAATACGTTATTTTCAGTCTGGACCCCTTCTTCCACCAGACCTTTTATCGGGTCAGTATTAACATCCAAGAGGGTCACATTATTCCGATTATAAGTTTCATAATAATCAGTATCTGCGCACAGTCTTTTACAGCCAATGGTGTTTGTAGGAGCAAGCAACTCTGCTGTTTCAGTTTTAATCACTGTCTCCCTTATCTTGTCTCTGACAAACTCTGCAGCTGTAAAATTAGCATCGTCATCTGTACCGATATCAGAGTATGCTGCGGTAAAACCAGTTCCCCCCTCTTCCCATCTTCTTTGATACTCCTCGTATCTTTCTGCTTCAGAGACTGATAACGCTGAATTCAGACCGGGTTCCATAGAAGCTATTCCCGCGCGATTTGCCTTAGCCTCTCTTCTGATATCAGAATACCGGCTTTTTATATCTTTAATCTCAAAACTGGACAAAGGACGATTCTTGGCAGGTATGGAATAGTTGGCAGTTCTTTGAAAAACTGTTAAATGCTTTGCTTGTTTTGCTATCACAGGTATAGCTTGGACTGCGGAGGATCCTGTGCCGATTATCCCAACAGTTTTACCTGAAAAATCAACACCATCGTGTGGCCAGCGTCCAGTGATGTACCAGTCACCTTTGTATTCATCCAAACCAGAAAATTTGGGTTCATTAACTGACGAAAGGGTACCTGTGGCCATCACGCAGTATCGACCTTGAAATTCTTCACCTGATGTAGATCTAAGTAACCACTTTTTTTCCCCAGATTCATATGAAACTGAATTGACTCTGGTTTTGAACTTAATATGCTTTCTTAGATCGAACCTATCAGCAACGTGGTTTGCGTATTCAAGTATCTCCGGCTGAGTGGAGAATCTATAACTCCAGTTCCATTCCTGCTGCAATTCATCTGAGAAGGAATAGGAATATTCCATGCTTTCCACATCACAGCGAGCGCCTGGATAACGATTCCAATACCAAGTCCCTCCAACTCCTGTTGCTTCCTCTAATACGAGCACATTCAAACCTATTTTTCTCAGTTCATGGAGCATATACATTCCACCAAACCCAGCACCAACAACAATTACGTCATAAACAGATGTATCTTTTAGGGTCGAACCAGAATCTGATTTCAAAGAGGTCAATTTTGCCGCCTTTAGTGATTTTTTTATGTCTTTACATCAACCATGCTGAATTATACGGCAGGTTAAAGTACTCATTCTTTTTGTGCTGAAACTGCAAATAATGGGTCAGAAGGGATATGACCTGTCGGACTAAGATTTACAGCATTTGGCACGCTCCAACCGCCAGAATTAGCAAAATAACTTCCGATAAGACTAGCCCTTTCTATATCGTCGAATATTTTCCATATTTTTGTTGCTTTGGTTGGAAACATGCGGTTTGAATAAACAACATGAAATTTGCCGTTTTTTTTCAAAACCCTGTTCACCTCTTTAAATATTTCAATGGGATCTGTGATGTATTGAACAGAAACGACCACCATCACAGCATCAAATAAATTCTCTTCATAGGGTAGTTGAGGATCTTTGTTGATATCTTTTACGATCCAATGATCTAGGTGAGGGTTATTAGACATTTCCTCGGAATTCATTCCCAGACCATATACCTCACCAATAACAATATTTTCGGGAATATGGGATCTCCAACTACTCATCAGATCCAGAATGGTTGCACCTTCTGGAAGTTGATCAAAAAGGTACTTTCCCAACTCATTTATCGCGGCATCATCTATGTGTACCAGCAGACGAGGCTCTAAATAAAACAAAGAGTCATCAGATTCGTCTTCCCTATCAAAAGAACTTTCTGGATATTCCATGAAATTAATAAATGAATTGTGCGCTATCCGTTAACGTATCTTCCAATAGGATACACACCGTCAGTCCAACTAGGTTCAGAATTCAAATACTCCATCATCT
>PBWI01000005.1 GCA_002728195.1 Chloroflexota bacterium | reverse complement strand
GCTATGCATTTGAATGGGTTTAGCGAAGATGCGTATCACTATTTCGATCAGGTTGCACAAATGTATGGACCCAACAGTCCGGGCATAATGTACCAATACAACAATGAGCCTAAGGGATTAGAAATTCTGAGCGGTAATCCCAATGAGATTGCGCATCGTATATCAAGGGAACTTAAAGATAATAAAAATGATCTTTCCGTCGTGATTTCTGGTGTAGATGAATTCTGGGACGTAGCTTTGCTTAAGTTTATTTACGAGTTCACCGCATCGTCAGTGTCTTTTAACAGCAAGGAAATGAGAGGTGCGGGCCTTATGGAGCCGCAAATGAATTCAGGTGGGATACCAACAGCTGCAGCTAACCAGATTGAAGGAATGTTTGTTTCTGTAAAAAAAGGTGGAAGCCCTGAAGCCTTGAAAGCCGAGTTAGATAAGTGGGGTGTATACCCATACTATGAGGATCGGTTCCTAGACCTCTTCAAGTAAGAATACCCTGTTGAGGAGCCATTTTCAGTGCCCGTCACAGCTATATTCGATTCTAATCATTTGAAGGTTAAATGGAATATATTTAGCCTTTCTAATGAAGTTCCTATGCTAAAATTACTTATATTATATTTCCGTTATTGAGCAGTGAGGATTCATGTACAGAAAAGAAGAACCAGAAGTCAATATAGAGCAGATCATTGCTAGGCTTAAAGGGATATTTGGCGGTTCCGGAGGTTCCTCCGATGGAGGCGGTAGCGGCTCCACGAAGGTGCCTTATGTGATTGTTGGCATAGTCGTGCTAGGTTTGATTGGGTGGTTTGCAACTGGTTTTTTCTCTGTGCAACCCGGAGAGCAAGCTGCAGTGAGAATGTTTGGACAATACTCTGATACAAAAGGAACAGGTCTTCAGTGGTGGTGGCCTGGTCCAGTAGGGGCGAGAGACATAGTGAGTGTTGATGAAATTCGTCGACTGGAGCTAGGAGTTAGAGCTGGAACCCCTGTGCTTGACGAGTCACTTATGATCACGGGGGATCCTGATGAGCAGGGGGCTCCTGGTGAAGCCCCCAATATAGTTGATGTTCAGCTTTTAGTGCAGTACGACATAAAGAACCTTGAAGATTACCTTTATAAAGTTGTCTCTCCAGACTCATTTACATTGAAAGATGCGACCGAAACTTCTTTAAGACAAATAGTGGGTAGTAGACCTATAGACGATGTCCTCACTGAGAATAAAGAAGTGATACAGATAGAGACGAAATCGAAACTCCAAGGGATATTAGATCAATACCAAAGTGGTATAAGGATTAGAGAAGTAAAGCTACTTTATGTTTTCGCTCCTGAACAAGTTAAAGATGCCTTTGATGATGTGGTAAGAGCTAAAGAAGATAAGGCTAGGATAATAAATCTGGCTGATGCCTATAAGGAAAGCGTTTTACCGCAAGCCCGAGGGGAAGCGGCGAAAGCATTGCAAGATGCAGAAGGTACTAGACAAAAAAACATAGCAGTGGCGGTGGGAGAAGCAGAAAGCTTTCTAGCTATACAGCGAGAATATAATAAATCAAAGGATGTCACCCGAAAGCGTCTTTACCTTGAGGCAATGGAAGAGATACTTCCCGGAATAGGAAAGATATTGGGTAACCCTGATGAAGTCATATTAGTGAATCCAGATACTGGCGGAAACATTGTGCCGGTCCCAGTATCAGGAGGGCAGGAGTAGAAACACTATGAAATTAATTTCCATACTGTTAGTAGCATTGATCATAGTGATGGCTATTATGGTGCCTCAAATATTCTTCACAGTCAGTGAAACAGAGGTGGGGATTGTTACCCGTTTTGGTCAGATTAAAAGTGAAATAACCAGCCCTGGTTTGCGAATTAAGACCCCTTTCATTGATCAGGTGACGAAATTTGAGAAAAGGCTTTTGATTTTTGATGCCCCCCCAGACTCTCTTTTAACTAAAGATAAAAAACGACTTATTATTGACGTTTATGCGAGGGGACGAATTGTAGACCCTAGAGTTTTCAAGGAACGTCTGGGAGATGAGCAACGTGCGACCGACAGAGCAGTTGACATCATTTCTTCAGAATTAAGGCGAGAAATTGGTGTTTACAATCAGTCTGAAATCATCACCACTCAAAGAGATATGATGATGGATAATGTGAAAATAGCGGTTACACCAAAATTACTAGAATTTGGGATCGAGGTAGAAGATGTTCGCATAAAAAGGGCAGACTTCCCTGGGGAGATTGCTGACAGTGTTTATGCTCGAATGAAGGCTGAAAGGCAGCGAAAGGCTGATAAAGAAAGAGCTGAGGGTGCAGAAATTGATGCGCAAGTAAGGGCTGATGCAGATAGAAAAGCGACAATCATTCTGGCGAACGCGACTAGAGATAGTCAGATTATAAGTGGGTGTGGAGAGGCGGAAGCGACACGTATATTTGCTGAGGCACTTGAACAGGATCCTGAATTCTACTCGTTCCAGAGATCTCTGGAATCATTCAAATATATTTTGGGAAGTGGGACTACCGTAGTTATGCCAGTTGAAGGGTTTGGACGGCTTTTTGAAGAAATGAGAACAGGTGTTGATGATGCGACTCTAGTTGTATCTGATTCAACTACTGCAGGATCTTCTTCCGGTAACCTTAATGATAATTCCGCTTCCAAATGCGCTGAAGTGTCAGCTGCTTGGTATCTAGCTGGTGAATTAAAAGTGGATCAACCAGATTTAACTTTTGTATCTCAAGAAGCAAAGGAATGGAGTGGTGTAAATTTAGGTTGTTCAGATGCTTCGGATGATAANACTGTTTCNGTACCTGGATTTGAAGTTGAATTCCTACACGGTGGATCCAATTATCTAGTNAGATCGAACCAGTACGGATCAATANTAGCAATCTGCTAGGTGAAGCGGCNTGTTTTCCAGCCGCCAATNCCACATGAGTAGAAANATTCAAATGTGNTCANNCAAGGTGTGAATTAATTGGAAGATGCTATTGTGTTGAACTGTCATTACGATGACGNTTTTGATATTCAAACACTAATTCCTTCTCTNTTNGAAATCGGGACACATACTTTGAACGCGTGTGATATNTATGCCGGCGAGGCCAGTATTTACATTACAGNTGATGAAGGTATAAAGAGTCTAAATNAAAAATACCGAGGGCTTGATGAGGTAACAGATGTCCTTTCCTTCTCAAANGAATATGAAGGNGAGTATTATGGCAGTGAAGATGATGNACGANTTGGTCTTTCATCAGAAGAATTTGTAATTCCTAATGACTTTACGAATCAGATTGGCGAAATTGTTATATCCTTGCCTCAAGTTGAAAGACAAGCCTCAGAAAACAACATCGAAATGTTGGAAGAATTGAGATTTCTTGTAGTTCATGGCTTCTTGCATTTGTTGGGTTATGACCATGTAGAGGCGGACGATAGAAAAGAAATGGAATCCTTAGAAAAGGCGATTATGGCTGGACGGAAATGAACAATGGCTGAGGCACTGTACAGAAAATGGAGACCAGGAACGCTGTCCGACTTGGTTGGACAGGATCATGTAGCGCAAACGCTTAAGCAGGCTGTACTGACTGATAGGGTTTCTCATGCATATATGTTCTGTGGGCCGAGAGGGACCGGTAAAACGAGTACTGCTAGGATATTAGCTAAGGCAGTAAATTGTTTGTCTCCTATAGATGGCGAACCGGATGATACCTGCCACATGTGCATTGCTGTTAATGAAGGAAGGGCCATCGACTTAATTGAGATCGACGCGGCTAGTAATCGCCGAATTGCAGATGTACGGGATCTCACTGAAAAAATACATTACAGCCCTGCTGAAGCCAAATTCAAAGTTTATATAATTGACGAAGTTCACATGCTCACTCAGGAAGCTTTCAACGCCTTGTTGAAGACTTTAGAGGAACCACCTCCTCATGCCATATTGATATTAGCCACTACCGATGTTCATAAAGTTCCCTTGACCATAATCTCAAGATGTCAGCGTTTTGATTTTCGCCGTGTTCCTGTGGCGGAAGTTGTAGGTAAGTTAAAAAAACTTAGTTTGGAAGAAAAAATAGATATAGATGACCAGGCCTTGACTCTGGTAGCCCACAAATCAACTGGAAGCCTGCGGGATGCAGAAAACATACTGGAACAAGTAATGGTTTCTGTAGAACAACCTGTCACGGAAGAAGCGGTAAGGAAACTACTTAATCTTACCGATGAATCACTTCCTGCTGATTTGTTAGACTCAATTGCAGTTAATGACATTAAAGGCAGTTTGATCAAACTGGGGAATTTGATTGATGACGGGATGGAACCGTCACAGGTACATTCCAGTTTAATGGAAATAACTCGAGTTATGATCTTATTGAAATCTAGGGCAAGTGATGGGTCAGAGTTTGGGGATTCTCTTAAAGAGCGGCTAGGTGAGATTGCTGATAAGTTCAGTATTGAGAGATTAGTATATATTGCAAAAATCATAGCAGAGGTTGATTTCAAGGATCTTTTAAACCCAGTTATGTCTCTTGAAATCGCCGTGATGGAGTCAATTTTAGGTTTTCATGAAAAGACATCAGATCAACCTACAACTGCAATAAAAAGAGAAATTACATCGGCTCCAATGGTTCATTCAAAAGTTTCCCCTGAAGTTTCCACAGTTGACTCAGTTGGTAAAGAACCTAAAGATCCTGATACTAGGGAACCTGCCAATGTGACATCAACTTCTAACTCTGTAGTTGCCCCAATCGCTTCAAAAGAGCCGATTCAAGAAATACCATCTTCTGCTGACGATGTTGTTGAAACACCAGCCACCACAGTGCTAGGAAACACAATTGATGAGCAATGGAATGAGTTATTACGTTCTTTGAGACAGACAGGAAAAAGATTTAACCTTGGAGCCTTACTTCGTGGATGTAAGGAACGTGAACTCAGAGGGGATACCTTAGTTCTCACCTTCTTGCATAGCTCTCACTTGGATAGAATTAACAGTGAAATTGAAGACCCTTTGGTAAACGGGCAGTTTGAAAGCGTCGTAGAAAAAGTTCTTGGTAAAAAGTATAAAATTAGTGTGGAATTAGCTAACAGTGAATTAAAGTCTGTACCAGGCCCTGTTTCGCAACAAAGCCATCTAGTTCGGGCAGCACAGGCGCTTGGAGCAAGGATAGTAGAAGAAAGGAGTAAGGGTTAAAAATGAATCGTAATATGATGAAACAGGCTCAGCAACTGCAAAAGCAAATGCTGCAAGCTCAACAGGAAATAGAGGCTGCGAAGGTAGAGTTTTCTTCTGGAGGGGGAGCGGTTAAAGTTGTTGTTTCTGGAAAAATGGTTGTGGAGTCAATAGTAATAGATCCTGATGCTGTAGATCCGGAGGATGTTGAAATTCTCCAAGATCTCGTTTTATCTGCAGTAAACGGAGGTATCGAGAAAGCTCAAGAATTAGCTTCTTCGAAAATGGGTGCTATAACCGGAGGCCTAAATATACCGGGGTTAACCTAGGGTGAGCATGGAATATTCCAGCGGGGCTCCTCCTGTGCAGAGGCTTATTGATGAGTTCAGTAGGCTGCCAGGTGTTGGTCCCAAATCCGCACAGAGGTTGACTTACCATCTAATTAGAATGCCAGAAGAGCAGGCGGAAAATTTAGCGTCTGCCATTCTCTCAGTGAAGACCCGTATAACTCTTTGTTCCAAATGTTTTCATATAACAGAAAACGACCCTTGTAGTATTTGTTTAGATACAACGAGGGATCAGAGTAAAATATGCATAGTTGAGCAACCCCTTGATGTGATGGCTCTAGAAAAAACCTCTACATACGACGGGTTATATCACGTTCTTCATGGAGTTATATCGCCCATCAATGGCATTGGACCGGACGATTTAAAGGTAAAACCTCTGCTGCAACGCCTGATGGATTCTGAGGTTACAGAAATCATAATGGCTACTAATCCTAATTTGGAGGGTGAAGCTACTTCTATGTTCATTCACAGACTCATTGAGCCGTCGGGCATTAAAATCACAAGACCTGCCAGGGGTCTTCCTGTTGGTGGGGACCTGGAGTATGCGGATGAAGCAACGTTAGGAAGAGCTATAGAGGGTCGCCAAAACTTTTAAATGACTTTATCGGCTAGGGCAAACCGATGACAAGCAATCGAGTTTACAGGACAAAAGCAGTTGTTCTAAAGCAAATGCCTATTGGTGAGACGAACCGTATTATTACTTTCTACACCCGGACAGCCGGGAAAGTCGCAGCCGTAGCCCGAGGGATTAGGCGCCCTGGCAGCAAATTTGGTGGAAGCTTAGAGATTCTTAATCATGTGCAGACTTCGATTAGCCGAGGGAGAAGTCTCGATAACGTTAATGAATGTGTGGTGATTGATTCATTTAAAAACCTGAGGGAAGATCTGACCGCTATTGCTGAGGGTATCTATATAGCCGAATTGGTTGATACCTTTGGAGAAGATAAGTCCCCCAACACTCGATTATTCGACATATTATTGGAAACTTTGTCTAATTTGGATAGTTTGGATCACCGTGAATTTTGGATATTATGGTTTGAATTCCGGTTGTTGCACGTATCTGGGTTTTTACCTGAGTTTGTAAACTGTGTTGAATGTCGTAACCCCCTTGAGAGATCTGACCACACCTTTGATCCGGTTGCAGGAGGGATATTATGTCCTTCTTGTGTCGATACATATGGAACGGATCAATCTTGGATAGTTTCAGTTTATTCCCTCAGCCTGCTTCGCTTTTTCCAAAGGTCACTAAGCACTACACTCAGCTCCCGGGAAGCATCTTCCTATTCTGCCAATTTGACTGAAATTAAGACATTTTTGCGAACCTACATGAGATATATAGCCGAAAGAGATCTTAAATCCACTGGGTTTCTTGATTTGGTTCGCTTCAAAGAAAATTAGGTTTTGAGCCCTAGTTGTTGGCCTTTATTTCCAAGGTGATAAATGTTTTTCTAAATGCTGTCCATTAGCTAGCTGAACTAATATTTCAAGATCCAGTTTAGGCTATGTTTGTTGTGAACTTAAGATAAACCATATGAATTGGAATAAAAATATAACAAATGTTATCCTCCGGGCCTAATCAAACGAAAGGGAGGGTTTTTAATTATGCCAAGTTACGTATTGCAATCTAGAAGAGTTGCCAAACCTGGGTTAGGCCAGAAAGTTCTCGATGCTGTAGTGGCTCAGTTTAAGTCTTCATCAACCAAAGGAAATGTCTCCATATCAGTGAACGCCCCTACGGGTTCGGGTCATTTGATAGTTGGGGCCAGAGTATTAGATTCAATCGATGAAATAGAAAAAGTTAATGATAATGTCATTAATTCAATGAGTATTTTGGATTCAATAGACACACATTGTACAGATGTACAGGCACAGATTCTAAAAGTGCTTGCTCCTGGTGAGAACCTGCCGTCGAATCCAAAATATATGGCTCGAAATATACTCAAAGCTAAACCCGGAAAGGCCCAAGAATTAGCAAGCCTCCTATTAGAGATAAGAGATCTCTATGGAGATGACATGAAGCCTTTAATCACAGTCCCATATGTAGGTAACCAAGATATTGTAAGAGCGACGGCTATATACGACAGCTTAAGCAGTTTTGAAAAACATTCTGACGCGATAAACGGAGATAAATTTAAATCCGCTGTACAAAAAGTGCGAGATTTGAGGCAATCTTATATCAGACATACGGCCCGGATGGTTTATCTGGGTAACTAGACCAAAACAAAAGGGAGAATAAATTTTATGCAGTACTTTATAAATTTCATCAGAACACCATTACCAGGGAAAGGACCAGAAGTTTTAGCAGCTGTTAAAGCATCTTTGGATGCGACTGGGAGGCCAGGTAATCTCACGGCTCCTATTTCAGTGCCGAATCCTACTCAGAATGGACCCTCATTTGTTAGCTTGATTGGGGGGTTTCAAAACTTAGATGAGGTCGACACTATGATTGAATCATCTTTCAATAATGAGGAAGTACAGAATAGACTGGCTGCAATTGACGCTTTATGCCATAGGACATCTTATGTACTTTCTGAAAATTTAAGTGGGCCAGTTGAAAGACCTGATGGATACCAACCTAATCTAATATCTCGAACATTTTTCAACGCCAAGCTTGGCAGTAGAAACGATTTACTTGCAGCTCTTTTGGATGTTCGTGAGAAAGTTGGGTCAAAGGTAAAGCCTTTGATTAGCAGGCCTATTGCAGGAAATGCTGGAATAATTCGAGTTACCAATATGGCATCTACTTTACAGGAGATGGAAGATACCCGGAAAGAGGCTTTGGCTCATCTTGCCAGCGCCGGCGTTTTGGAGCTTTTATCTCAATCCCCGTGGCGGTCTGTAGGCAAGATAGTTCATCGAGTTCAGGCTTAGTAAAGGGTTTTATATGGCTTGTAATTTGTTTTGCAAGCCATTTTCTCACGTTACAAAAATAGGCTGTGTCCATGCTAGAGCCCCGTCTGAATCCATAATCTCAGCACGCACATATCCTTCATCACCTTGAAATTCATATCTCACCTTATTTGTGGATATTTCCTTTAACGTTCTTCCGTTTGCGCCTATTAATTTGGTATGGAAAGCAAAATCGTCAATTTGAGTTATTGAAAATTCGATGTGTTTATTTGAAATTTCCATGTCCTCTATATAAACTCCTGTTGAGGAATAGAAATTTCCAGCCTCCATATTTTTCATCAACGAATCCTGATTATTGGCTTCTGAACGCACCATTATCCAACCTCGGCCAGGGTTATGTTTGTCCGGAGCGAAATCCTGATAGTCGTGTGAATCGTCCGTTGCTGCTCCATATATCACCTTTTTATTGCTTAACATGTGATCCCACATTTCTGACGTGGAAAATTTCCCTGTTCCTCCCATATTATTGCAACCTCGGCTCGCGTTATGTACTTCAAACAATACTGCCCCGCTAGTAGCCATCATTTCGCGGTGGTCGAATGCCCATTTGAAATTAGGGTGATTAATACAGGCTAATCCTCCAGCTTCTAAAATATTATCTATATTCATTTGCAAAGTGGAAATCACATCCTCGCACACAACCGGACTTACTAATTCATTTATTCCTATTGCTCCTATATGTACCGGTGCCATGTTGGATGATGCAAAAGCGGTCACTTCTTCTCCAGGGATCATCAGAAGGTTAGATTTTCCTGTGGTCTGATAATCTAGTAGGGTTAAGTGATTATGATCACTCAATACTAGAAAGTCGTAGCCATGATTTTCAAACCATTCACAAACTTTTTCTGGGGTTTCATCCCCATCTGACTTGTTTGTGTGAGTGTGAAGATTACCTTTATACCATTCTTTTGTTCCCATTTTGGATCCTTAAAAAAACTAATTTCAACGCATCTAAATTGTAAGGTTCACCCACCTGCAGTCAAAACAAGTTTAAACTTTTTTTCACAAGGTTGATTTAATCATGTATATTGGCTCCAATTTGATCTTAATGAAAAATAATTGGAGTGTAGAAATGCCGTTTGGTGGAAAAGACTGGCTTGATTTAACAATTGAGGAAACTTTGGAACCTGATCTCCCGATATGTGACCCGCATCATCACTTTTGGGATCATAGATTGGAAAGAATTCCTTATCAAGAATACCTCTTACCTGAGTTGGTTGAGGATATAAGTAGTGGTCATAACATAACATCCACAGTGTTCATTGAAGCTCGTTCTATGTATAGGGAGAATGCCCCTGACCATATGAAACCTATCGGTGAAGTTGAGTTCGTCCAAGGCCTGGCTGCAGCTAGTGCTAGCGGGGTATATGGAAACAGTAGGGCAGCAGCAGCGATAGTAGGTCACGCGAATTTAAATATGGGAGGTGCGGTAAGAGAAGTTTTGGAGGCTTTGCAAGAGGCGAGTCCCAATCGGTTTAGAGGTATAAGACACTCTGTTACATGGGATCCCCATCCTGAAATTGAAAATACAGCTCTTCATAAAATTGAATCCCAAATGCTCAGTAAGGATTTTCAGGATGGTGCGAAAGTATTGGCTGATATGGGTCTTACCTTTGAAGCTTGGATGTATTCTCACCAGCTAGATGAATTGATTGATCTGGCTAGAAATGTGCCTAATTTGAAAATAATCCTTAACCATGTAGGAGGACTTGTGCTGGATGGTCCATATGAATCTCAGAGGGACGAGGTTATGGAAAATTGGAGATCCAAAATAAAAACTTTGGCTGAATGTTCTAATGTGGTTGTGAAACTAGGTGGGATAGGTATGCCAAGGACTGGATTTGATTGGCATCGCAGGGATAAGCCTATTGGTTCAGAAGAATTAGCAAGGCAGATGGCTCCACTATTGAGTTATTGCATAGAGCAATTTGGTCCTGAGAGAGGAATGTTTGAGAGTAATTTTCCGGTGGATAAAGTCTCTTATTCATATAATGTTTTATACAATGCATTCAAGATATTTTCCAAGGATTATTCTGAAACCGAGAGAGCCTTAATGTTTAGAGAAAATGCCCTTGAAATATATAACGTGGATGAAAGTCTCTAGTCTGTATTCCCAACTTCAAGAATAGGTTATATAGAGGATGTCCTCAAATACTTATGCTGTGCGAAAAGGATTTTTTCTATGGAGTGAAGATGTGATGATTAGAATTATCAGTCCAGTTGCAGCAATTGATGATGTTGTAATTAGCACTGCATCATAATTCCAGCGGTCTGCTATTGTGCCCGCTATTCCAGGAGCCAGTGCTGATCCCCAAACGCTACCTAGCCCTACCATAGACGATAGTAGACCAAAATTTGCTCTCCCTAGCATTTCTGCCGTGATGACTGGTCTGACAATGCTAAATAATCCGTATGGACCACCCTGAAATATCACGAAAATCACCATTAGTATCAGAGAAGCTCCACCCAGAACTAATGCGAGACTAGATAAACATAAGCAGATTAGACTTGTAATACAAACTACCAAAATTGGTATATCTTTATTGCTAACTGATTCTGTTGCGAAAAGAATTGACCTTGCGATAACCTGCATTGGCCCAATGCAAGACGCAAAAAATACAGTCGTCCCTGGTGAAATATCCCGACTTTCAAGAAGAGGGAATATTTGGCTAATAATCATCCCTTGATTAGAAGAGAAAGCAGCAAAAGTCATCAATAACCCCCAAAAGACCGGACTGGATAATGCGGGTTTAATTATGTTTGCCACTGACGAAATTTTTTCTTTATCCAAATTTTTAGAGCCGGCTGATTTGAGGGATGTTCCATACCAAAATAAAGGCGCAGAAATAAAACAAAGTATTACTGCCAGTAGGTATATCGTGGTTTTCCAACCGTAAATATCGCTAACTAGTGAGCACAATGGATATGAAACAGTGCTAGCAAACCCAGCTATAAGGGTAATCATGATAATGCTGTTTTTAGCATCTAACTGAAATGTTCGGGTGAGGTATGAAAAGCATGGATCATAAAGACAACCAGCCAAGCAACATCCTATTAGCAGCCATATAAAATAGAATTGCCAAAGGGTTGTAACTGTGGGGAGCAAGGAAAGTAACAACGCTCCAGCAATCACACTGAATGTCATTAGCTTCTGTGAGTGACCACTGTCAATAATACGACCAGCAACCATTCCTGTTAAAGCAGAGGCAATCAGTGCCAAAGTAAATGCTATGGATAGTTCAGCTATCCCCCATTCAAACCATTCATTCCATTCCAATAATAATGCTGGAAAAACATAGAAAAGACCCGCCCAAGAAAGGGTCTCTGCGATTGCTAGTGACCAAAGATTTTTACTACGCCATGGCGATATATTTGCTGTGGTCATTTATCGTACCCAAAACTATATATCTGCGATGGTAGCTTTTCTTTTATGAGAGCCATATATGTGCCATAGAATGAGCGCTCCAACTCCCCTGAAGGGTTTCCATGGCTCCCCCATGGTTTCCATGGTTTTACCGTCAGGTCTATTATCAAGAGATTTTAGTATCTTCATTCCTTCTTGCAATGCTATGTCTGCAACCGGCCAGGCGTCCAAATCTGCTAAGGCGAAAAGTCTATAATTGTCAGCTGTCCAAGCCCCTATTCCTCTAATTTGCACCAATCGCTTTTGAACTTCATCACCACTCATTTCTGGAAGTGATTTCAGATCTAAATTCCCAGAGGTGATTTCCTTTGCTATTCCGATAATGTATTCGGCCTTTCTTCTGGAGAGCCCGAGCGGCATCATGTCGTCAGGATCAAGGTTCGATATAACATCTTCTGTAGCTGAGTTGGCCTCTTTCATGCGATTCCAAACGCTGGATGCAGCTGCTCCGGATATTTGCTGACCAACAATTGACCTTGCAAGAGTTTGAAAGGTTGCAGGAAGTGATCGATCAGGCGGAGGACCGTATGTTTTTAAGGCATCCTTAATATCTGTATCTAGCTGTGCCAGAGATTCGAGAGCGCCCTTGGGGCCGTGCAGTTTTTCGTAGAGAGCAACCATGACTGGAATACTAATGTATCATATGGGTTGTAGCAAATTTCAGGAGGTTTGAATTTTGGAAGCTCAGTCAGGGGCAATCGCAGTAATTATCCTAGGGTTTTTATTGGGACTCAAACACGCAACCGATGCGGATCATGTAGTTGCTGTTGGGACTATAGTTAGTGAATACCGAAATGCTTTTAAGAGTCTATGGATTGGCGCATCGTGGGGTTTGGGTCACACTGCTCCCTTGTTAATTCTGGGTATTGTCATTTTACTTCTTAAATCCGTTGTAATGGATTTCTATGAAGGCGTCGCGCACTACTTTGAATTTGGGGTAGCTTTAATGTTGGTGTTTTTGGGATTGCAGGTCTATTGGAATTTAAGGAAAAAAGACTTGCATGTTCACGAACATGCTCATGATGGGGATTCCCATATGCATATACACGGGACTCATTCCTCGGTAGAAGATCCATCAATTGAAACTGGACACGCCCTTTTTAACCCAGGGAGACCTTTTTTCAGGCTTAAATCTTTTGTGATTGGATTTATTCATGGTATGGCTGGCAGCGCTGCGGTAATGTTGGTTTTGCTTCCTACTATTGACTCTTTTATGACCGGATTGTTTTATCTCATTTTGTTTGGTGTCGGGACGGTGTTTTCCATGGCATTGATTACTATTTTGCTGAGCGTACCCTTCGTCTTAGGAGCAAACAATCGTAGAATTACAGCTGTAATTAATGGGGTAGCTGGATCAGCCAGCATTGTATTTGGGTTACTACTAATGGCAGATATTGCTTTTGGGACTGAACTTACGAGCCCCTTTTATCTTCCTATTGAAGAATCGCAAATCGAGAAACTTATAGAATAACTCCGTGGTCTTGTAGCGACGAGATATCATCCCAAGAATATCCCAGGCGTTCAATTAGAATTTCCTCTGTGTTTTCTCCAAGGGAAAGGGGCCATTTTCTGTGTAGATATGGGAGTTTCGTCAAATGCCAACGGAAGCTGATGCCACATTGAATTTCCTATTGTGGGATGATCAAAAGGTACAAGATAATTGTTTAATGTGACTTGCTCATCATTTGGTAAATCAAGAGTAGATTGAACTTTCTCCCAGATCAGATCTGAACGTTTTAATATTGGTTCCCATTCAGAAAAAGTCTTTTCTCCAAATATTTTGTCAAGTTCGCCAATTACTTGGTGCTTATGATGTTCTCTGGCTTGTGGTGAACTGAATTCAGGTTGAGTAATCAAATCTTCCCGGTCAACTGTTTTACAGAAAATGGGCCAGTATCTAATTCCTTGACTCATTGATAGTGCTATCCATATATGGTCTTTTGTTCTATAAGTATTCCACAACGGATTATTCATGTTAGTTCTATGCTGTCTCCTGAGCTCTTGGCCTTCGAGTAATCCTATTCCATCACGCATCATTCCTAACCACATCATGCTTCCCAAGTGGGAAGTTTCAACCTTTTGACCCGTGCCGTGCCGTTCTTTGTAAAGAAGCCCAGATAAAATGCCGTAGCTGAGCATTATCCCAGCCATTTGATCGGCTACTCCGTGGAGGTTATAAGGGGTTTCATCTTCCGGTCCTCCCCACCATAATGAACCTGATCTTGCTTCTCCGGTTAAAGCAAATGCTGGCTTATTTGAATCTTCCCCTAGTGGGCCATAACCTGTAGCAGATCCATAAACCAATTGAGGATTTATGGTTCTTAAATCTTCCCAACCTAAAGTGAGTCTTTCCGCGACGCCTTGTCTGAAATTTTGCACGAAAACATCAGATTGTTTCACCAGTTGGTGAACAATTTCTTGTCCACGCGGGTCCTTAAGATTTACAGCTATTCCGGATTTTTGGCGATTCAATACTTCAAAGTAATGTGAGCTCAATCCGTCATACGCATTGCTCGCAACTCCGCTGACCTGGCCGAATTGTCTCCCATGGTCACCATCTAGGGATTCTATCTTTATGACTTCAGCACCTAAGTCTGCCATCATCATTGTCGATACAGGGCCAAACTGCCACATTGTCCAGTCGAGAACTTTTATTCCGTTGAGAGGGCCTTTATGATTTTTCATGATTGCAGGGATCTTTTTTGAAATGATTTTGGATAAGGTTTTGCAATCTTAACAGGAACCCTCAATGTTCAAAACATGGAGTGTTTTATCTGAATAATGGGTTAGATGGTCCATACGCATCTATAGTTGCCCCGGTCACGGCTGAAGAAGAATCATCAACTAAAAAAGAACATAGTGCAGCGATTTCTGATGGGTCCATCATATGATCGTTTTGAATTGATTCTGGGCCAAATGCCTCTACGTATCCTTCTGTAACAACACTTCCCGGACACACACAATTCACATCTATTC
The DNA here is from genome assembly GCA_002728195.1 of Chloroflexota bacterium. GTDB lineage: Bacteria > Chloroflexota > Dehalococcoidia > Lucifugimonadales > UBA826 > UBA11996. The sequence continues at coordinate 6,847 of PBWI01000005.1, read as the reverse complement.
CCGATGATTTCACCTCTGCAGCCAGTGATTCTGTGAAACTTATTAGGCCGGCCTTAGTGACTCGGTATGCACTTCGTCCAGCGGCACCTTTTCTACCACCTATGGATGAAATATTAATGATTTTGCCATAATTTTGAGACACCATTCCAGGTAACATAAGTTTAGTTATCTTTACTGCTCCAATTAAATTCACGTTTATTACTTCCTGCCAGTGTTCCATGTCGAAATCAATCAGATCCGTAGATAAGTGAATGATGGCAGCGTTGTTTACGAGTACATTCACATTGAGTTCATTTTCGAATAAAAAGTCTTCTATTCTGTTAATTCCTGTATCAGTTCCTATGTCTGCGTCTATCCAATGAGCTTGGCCCCCATTAGCATCAATATCCCTCGCTGTAGTTTTAAGTCGTTTTTGATCTCTACCTGTCACAATGACTTGTATGCCATTTTTCGCAAAATCATTTGCTATAGCTTTTCCGATCCCCCTTGACCCCCCAGTTATTAGTGCAATTTTGTCTTTAGATGTCATGTTTTCCTCATTTTTATTGACTGGGCGTGTCATTGAATTTTATCTAGATGCAATGACAATTGGAAACTTACATTTATTGATTAATTTTCTTGAGAATTTTGATAACTTTTATCAAATGCTGTAAAACAGTGAACGTATAAATATAAAAACAGGAGTATCTTATGCCTGCCACCAAATTTGAAACGACTTTCAGAAGGATTTTAGCTGACGGTAAACATTTTGGTGATGTGGGTCAATATGAAGAGATAAGGGGTGTTTTATCATTCCATATTGATCCGGAAAATGAGGCAAATTCTCGAATAACCGATGTTATGCTGGCTCCGCGTAATCAGGATGGGTTAGTCGAATTTGAGTCCGATGTCTCTTTAATTCTCCCGGTGGACAAAAGCAAAGTGTCAGGAAAACTACTACTGGATGTGGTTAATAGAGGTAACAGGGTTGCCTTGCCCAATTTCAACAGAGGGACTAGACCATTAATAGATGAAAATACCCCGATTGATGTAGAGGTTGATTTAGGTGACGGCTTGCTAATGGAAAAGGGTTATGTAGTGGTGGCTTGTGGATGGCAAGTCGATGCGCCGCCTTTTGATGCATTAATCACGATGAGAGGACCCGAAGCCTTAGATGATGATGGAAGCCGTCTTAAAGGCAAGGTGTATATGCAACTTCAGTCCCCAGAGGATACACATAATTTTCTTTTGTCAGACAAGGGGCATAAACCGTATGACGCAGCAGACATGCATGAAGCTTCCGCCATGATAGAGATTAGAGATATGCCGGATGGGCCATCGGAACTCTTACCTAGAGACGATTGGAAATTTGGGAGGATCGATGATCAAGGAGAATATCACTCTGACTCAGGATACGTATGTTCAGAGAAGGGATTTGAAAAGGGACGATTGTATCAAGCTATATACACAGCTGTAGGCGCCCCTGTAATTGGTCTTAGCTTTGCAGCATTAAGAGATTGCGTTTCATGGATAAAGAACGGTACGGAGGGTTTGGAATCACCTGTTGATGGGATTGAGACTGCTTATGCGTATGGTCGGTCACAGACAGGTAGGTTTTTAAGAACCTTTGCCTATAATGACTTTAATCTGGATGAGGAAGGTCGCGAAACTTTAGATGGGTTCATAGCTAATGTTGCAGGTGGCATGCGTGGAGAGTTCAACCAGCGTTTTGGGCAGAATTCTAAGGATAGAAACAATATGATGCATCAATTGTTTCCATTTGCTTCCATCGAACAAACAGACCCAGAAACAGAAGACACAGGTTCCTTGCATGGAAGATTGGATGGAAGAGGTAGTAATCTGAAGATAATGTATACAAATACCTCGGCTGAGTACCACCGAGTTGATGCTTCCTTGCTACACACCGACCCTGACGGTAGAAGAGATATTGATCAAGGACCTAATACTCGGGTATATCATTTTGCTGGGACTGAGCATGGGATAGGGACTTGGCCACCCACAGATAATGCTTTTATAGTTGAAGGGGCAGAGCGATCTCAGAACATGAGAAGTATTATCGACTACACACCTCTCTTGCGAGCTTGTTTAATTAATATGGATGCGTGGGTCACAGAAGGGGTTGAACCTCCACCATCGGCCCATCCTAAAATTGGATCCGGGACATTGGTACACCCATCAGTCCTAAAAAATGTTTTTTCTAAGATTCCTGGTTCCCATTATCCTGAGAGACATCCCACTCCCCGAAGGAGAGAATTTTCCCCGAGTGAAGAAAATGAGCATCCTAATATTTTGCCTCCGGAGATAGGTAGAGAATTCGGAGGATTAGTCCCAGCTGTCAATGCCGATGGTAATGAAATAGATGGAATTATAGCCCCGGAGATCGCTGTGCCTGTAGCCGCACATACAGGATGGACGTTGAGACATCCCGATGTAGGTGGAGATAAGCAACTTTTGGTATTCGCGGGAGGAACAATTCCATTTTCGGCAACCCGGTCTGAAAGGTCCTCTACAGGGGACCCAAGGTTGTCTATTGAGGAAAGATATTCCAGCAAGGCAGATTATTTGGATCAGGTCAGAGCGGTAGCTGAGGATCTAGTAGGCGCCAAGTACCTTCTTAGTGAAGATATAGAAGTTAGTGTTTTATTGGCATCCAGGATGTGGGATTGGTTCAGCGAATCTGCGTCTTAAGTGTCGGATGGTCAGAAATTAACTAAACCAGGGTATGACTTCTGTTTTTAATAAGTTTATCGCTTCAAGCGAATTGGGACCAAGTGGGCTTCCAAATTCGATTTTATCGACAGGAGCCGTGCTAATTAGGCTAGTTATTTTTGAGCGAACTTCGGTCGGAGTGCCGTAGAGAGAAAATTTGTCGAGAGTTTCATCAGAAATTAATTTGGCAGCCTCAGCGTAGTTACCGATATTGGATAAATTTCGGACTTCCTCTATTTCATGTAGAGGAACATCCATATCTTCTGTCATCGGGTGCAAATGAGGCAGATATATTGCTAAGGAGTTGCTAGCATATTCTTTGGCAATGGATGAATCATGATCGACAGAAGTTAATACACCTAGTGTTAGCGAAATTTCTTCGACTTTTCGACCTGCTAACTTAGCACCTTTATCCATTTGTGAACGGAGACTCTGACTGTAATCACTGTTCCAAAGAGGACTGGCTTTAACCTCATTTGCCGTCATGCCGGCCAATTTTGACATTCTCTTTCCCCACGTGCCTACCATTATTGGAATCTTTCGTGTACCTGGGTCCCATCTAAGGTATGCACCTTCCTTCAATGAGAATATTTTTCCCTTATATGGGGTTTGAATTCCAGAAGTGAGGTTCTGTATGATCTCTATGGACTCCTTGACTGCAGTTAAAGGTCTCTGCACTTCCATATCAAGAAATTCGAGGAAAGCACCCCGGCCTATGCCAAGGAAGGCTCTTCCCCTTGATATTTCATTGATCATCGTAATGTTTGCTGCTATTACGGCAGGGTGGGTAAGGTAAGGATTTAATACTGCCGGTCCAATCATTATTCGTTCTGTATTCGCAGCGATCACACTCAAAATAGGCCAAGCTGGCTTAAATAGAAGGTCATCATAAATGCTTAGGTTGGTGAAGTCAGAGTCGTCGACCAGCTTACTTATCGATATATAATCATCGATAAGTCGGTCACCACTTATTGCTACACCGAACTGAACCATCAAATTCTATCCAATAGTAAGTTGCTTCAATATTATGTCAGATTGAAGTCTAAAAGGAGACGGTGTTTTGAGTTTCATCGAAGTTGAAAGCTGGGAAGTTAAACCTGGTCATGGAAATGATCACGACGAAATCATAAAGCAATGGTTTTTATTTGTTGAGAAACATCACGATACTTTGTTTTCTGAATGGAAATCTGCCAAGTATTTTCGGCAGGTGGATTCTCAAGGGGTACCTACAGGCCGTTACATAATGAATTTTGAATTTCATTCCATTCAAGGGCATGACGCCTATAAAGAACGCAGAAAAAATTGGGATGGTCCCTACGAAACATATAAATCTGTAGACCCTTACGAACATTTTATAGTTGAGTCAGTGGAATTGGAATATTGGGAACCACAAGAACAAAATTTATGGTTGGACTTTTAGTCCAATTCTGACGATATTTTCGTCATGAAGCAGTCGGAGCCCAGTTATATATTTTTGTGAGAGAACCACCCATTAATATGCTCCGTTCAGAATCAGTAAGAGAATCTGTAACCCTAAATGAGTCCACACCTTCTTTGTAAGTGAGTAACTCCACCGCTCTTGTCCAATCTGTACCCCACATACACCTATCTAATCCATAGGCATTGAATATCTTTGATAATGGTTCCCAGATATCGGAGTAAGGGAAGGATTCATGAGATAAAGTACATGAACCTGATATTTTTATAACAACATTGTCATGTTTAGCGAGAGATACTACTTTTTCTAAATCCGCAAAGGGATTCTCCGGTACAGGGGGGAGGTGAGGCTGAGGAATTCCGAGATGGTCTATAACCATCTGAGTGTTAGGGTGCTTATCTGCCAACTGGCTGAATAAATCAAGATTGCCAGAGCACATAATGTTTATTGGTATCCCTGCCTTGGCTCCAACGTCAAGAATACTACTAAGACCCGGCTCATATTCAGTAAACTCATGTGGTCTTAACATTATGCGAGCTCCAACCACTCCAGGGGTCGCTGCCCATTCTTCAACTTCTTCTCCTACTGTTTCAGATTCAGGGTCAAACGGTTTGACCAATCCAAATTTACTAGGATGTTTTGCATAAACTTCTAGCGCATAGCTGGCGTCATATTCATATAGGCTCTTCGGAGATATCAGAATCGCTCCATCGACACCGACAGAATCCATTGCTGCTACCATATCATCCCCAGTGACTTCATCAGGACCTTGCAAAAACCCCTGCCATGGTCTTGAAGGAGTATCTTTTTCATAGGCGTGTACTTGGCAGTCGATCGTTAATGGAGATTCTGGCATATGGCTATCCTTTTAATTATCAATCAATATAGATTTATATTGAGGCGTAGGATATCGGCATAATGCAGACTTGTCATCTAGATGGAGCGGCCTATTTTCTATACTATGAGGCCTTATTTGTATTAAGAGGAGGTATGACAGATGAGGAAATTAAAAGTTTCATATTTGCCGCACCCAATACTAAGTGTTGAGGAAAGACATCAATACCTGCCTGAAATCTTACTCACAGAATTTGATACTAGTATTTTTAATCGGTCGAAAGATGCACTATCCCAGCTGGACGGTAAGGAAGTTATTGTAGATCTCGGTGGAAATATAGAACCAGAATTAGTGGATGTTGCGGCAAAGGCAGGGATCAAATATATACAGGTTCAGACAAACGGTTTAGATCATGTGGAAGTTGAACGAATTATTGAAAATGAGATGATATTAGCTCATTGCCCAGGCCATTTAAGTAGTGTGTCTTTGGCAGAAGGGGCCATGATGTTTATTCTCATGCTTGCTCATGATTATGGAAATGCGACGGATCAGTTTTATGCTGGTAATGTTTTTAGTGCTAATGGTCTTGAAGTAGAAGGTAGAACTTTAACAATTGTCGGTTTTGGCGCTAGTGGACAGCAGCTCGCTCGTAGAGCTAAAGCTTTTGGTATGAAAATTAATGCTATTGATGTTCGACCAATTGAACAGGAAATTTTAGATGAAATACAGCCTGATTTCCTCGGCGCCCCCCAAGATCTTGATGGTGCTATTAAAGATTGTGATTTTTTATCTGTCCATCTCCATTTAACTGAAGATACCAAGCACATCATTGATAGACCTAGGATCGCTCTTTTGAAACCCACTTCCTATGTGATCAATGTTGCTCGAGGTGGCCTTATAGATGAGGATGCTCTATACGATGCTCTCAAGGATAAAAAATTAGCCGGGGCAGGACTGGACGCCTTTGCAAAAGAGCCTCCTGAATTTGATCTGCCGGTCTACAAATTACCCAACGTTATAGTGCAACCTCATACAGTTGCTGGTACTGATGGCACCATGCGCAAGCGGGCAGATTTCGCTGTAGAGAACCTTAAGAGATATGCCGAAGGTAAAGAGATTGAAGGGCGAATATTTAAGCGTCTATAGGACCAACTTTACCTGCGTTGTTAAGGATCTCGTTGATTCCGGATCTAAATGTAATTTCTGAGTCATCCTCGGGCTCGTAACCCAATACTTTCTTCGCGCTAGTAAGGGACCAAAACGCTCGAGTGTTGTTGCTTATCCCATAAACCACCTGCCAAGGAACTCCATATTCGTTCTCTATATCTTTGGTTTCCATGGCTTTGTGAAAGAGCTGTGTGATGTCTCTAGGACTTATATAAGCGCCAAGATCTCTCTTGTAAGCAGCCTCTTTTCCTCTGTACATTTCGGTTTCTATATCCCGAGGGGCACCGATTCTCACCATGACTACACCCATTTTCCGGCTGGTGTTTAGATTTCCTGCAAGGAGGTTGCCTGTTGCAGCATTACTAGATGCTCCGTCACCTCCTTCGCCCATTCCCCCACTGGCAAATAAGAATCCCATATGCTCATATGTTGCTTTTGCCCACCCGTAGAAATTGTCGGAAAGTGGTAAGTCATATGGCCGGACTATATCTAGGTTTCCGTTATGTATTAAGGCGTGTTCGTACCAGTCTGCGGCATGATTTGAACTTGCCATTACAACTCTCTTCACACCGGCATCATAGGAGGATCTAAAGACGTTGTATGCCATTTCTACGTTTTGTTTTTCATCATTGAAATGATCTAGTGGGTCTCCTGACCGTCTTTTGTAAGCGAGGTGTATTACTGCGTCAACCCCTTCA
>PBWI01000057.1 GCA_002728195.1 Chloroflexota bacterium | reverse complement strand
TTTAGTGACAAATTTACCATTATGCCTGCGCTCCACTCTTGGGGTAAAGGTATCCAAATCAACATGGAAAGAGAGCCATTCAACGATGCTAGAATCAGAATGGCAATGCACTTAGCAATGGACCGTGATGACTGGGTTGATTTCAACATGGCTGGAGAAGTTTCCGGCGTTCATAGGCACACCTTGTGGATGCCACCTGGAAGCATTTGGTCTCTACCAGATTCTGAATTAGGCGAAATGCCAGGATGGAGAAGAGGCGATGGCAAGGTNGCTGATATTGCTGAAGCCAACCGACTGGTCGACGAAGTTCTTGGGGCCGGAAATCGCTTTAGCGTAGAATGTATGGCCCAAAGCGCCCAGATGTACATTGATGGGTGCCTATATTTCCAGGACCAGATGGCAAAAAATCTTAACGTTGAAGTAACTGTATCCTCTGTTGAAAGCGCAGTACAAAGTGAAAGAGGAAAGAATGCAGACTACGATATCCACTATGGATCAAAGGTTAGGACCAACGTTGCTGACCCAGATGACTTCTACATGATTCACCTGGTGAAAGACAAAGAAAGTTGGTATTACCGTGGAACTGGTCGAGAAGTTGCCGATCCAGAAATGGCAGCTAGGCTAGAAAAACTAGCACTTGAGCAATCAAGTGAACTAGACGTTGCAAAACGTGTAGAACTGGTACATGAGCTTGAGAGAATATTGGCAACAGAAGCCATGTACTCAATCCCATATCCATGGACCTACATTTTCCCAGGCTGGTCCAACGAAGTTAAAGGTTGGCAGCTATACCCTCATCCATCCCAGAACAAGTGGGCACAGTGGGAGAGGATGTGGCTGGATAGAAACTAGTCGCGTTATTTATCTGGGGTGAGGCATCATAAACTGTCACACCTCAGGTAGAAAAAATTTTGAAGCGGCTTCGCTACCTGTATGGTGACGGAGCCGCTTTCAGGTCGAAGAACAATCAATCGATATAATATGGAAAATTACAAGAATTGATGTATATAATTTGCTGCAATAAAAAAGTATGCGACAGGTGAGTAGGAGAAAATGAAAGAATATTTGATTAGACGACTCCTGTTTGGAGCATTAACTGTATTCATTGTCTCCGCCTTAATTTTCGCCCTACTAAGAATTGCTCCGGGAGACGTAGCCTTACTAATTGCTGAAGCAAATTCAGGTGGTGAAGGTATAGACGTTTCTGAAGAAGATCTGGAAGAAATCCGTGAAATGCTAGGGCTCAACGATCCATTACATATCCAGTATTTCAGTTGGATTACTGGGTTTTTTGTTGGAGACTGGGGGGACTCACTCTTTACAGGAAGAGACGTNTTTGAAGAATTTAAATTAAAGTTCCCAGTTACGCTAGAATTAGTCATATTCTCACAGATAATTGCAATAGCCCTGGGGTTGCCTGCTGGCATTNTAATGGCTTTAAAACAAAATTCGTGGATTGATTATGTGATACGCGTATTATCTCTCGCTGGCCTTTCGCTACCCTCGTTCTGGAGTGCAACATTACTTCTATTGGGTGGCGCCTACTTCTTTATGTGGAACCCTCAATTAGGTTCCTTCCCATTAACGGAAGAACCTTGGCAAAATATCCAGCAGTTTTTCTGGCCAGCNTTGATGCTTGGCTATATAAGCGCAGCNACAAAAGCTCGAATGATGCGATCCACTATGCTAGAGGTTCTGAGACAGGATTATATTCGCACAGCGAAAGCAAAAGGCCTGACCCAGTATGTGGTCACGGCTAGGCATGCTTTGAAAAATGCGTTCATACCAGTCATAACCGTGATAGGAATTACTACTGCCCTATCGTTAGGTGGTTCAGTTGTCATGGAAAGAGTTTTCTCGATGCCCGGATTAGGAGGGTTCATCCTAGAGGGAATGTTATCGAGAGACTTCCCAATAGTTCAATCAATCGTACTTTTCTTTGCAATGGCAGTTATATTTGTAAATCTACTAATAGATATCTCATACGGGTGGTTTGATCCCCGTGTAAGATACCAATAATAAGCAAGGAAACCAATGTCAAGCGAATTAGTCGAAAGAACAGAAACTACACCGCCACTGGNGGTTAGAATGTTGTCTGCTTCCCTTACATTTACAAAAAGACAACCATTAGCAGCAGCCGGGTTATTTATCATCATNTTTATGTGTGTGATTGCTGCNGCNGCCGACCTTGTTACATGGTACGACCCTATTGAGTGGCGACTACGAGACAAACTGGCAAGTCCGTTTTCTGTAAGTGATAAAGAGCCTTTCAGAAGTTTCATAATGGGTACAGATGATAAAGGTAGAGATATCTGGGCTCAGATGGCNGTTGGTGCACAAGTATCCCTCATGGTAGGTTTTCTCTCTGTAGCCTTTGGTTCTGGACTAGGTGGCGTTTTAGGAGTGATAAGCGCATGGTTTGGGGGAAAAACTGACCAGGTCATCCAACGAGCTATGGACGCCTTGATGTCTATTCCAACGTTGATCCTAGCCCTAGCTGTTACTGCAGCTTTGGGACAAACAATCACAAACATAATAGTGGCTGTAGGAATTGTTCAAATTCCTAGGGCTAATCGCGTTGTAAGGTCCCAGGCCTTAACCGTAAAAGAGTCGCAGTACGTAGACGCCGCTAGAGCTATTGGGGCCAATAATCTTCGGATAATGACTCAACATATAACTCCGCAGTGTATTGCCCCATTCTTAATCATAGCAACGAGTGCGCTGGGAATTGCTATCCTGACAGAGGCCTCTCTAAGCTATTTAGGGCTCGGAGTTCCTCCGCCAAGGCCATCATGGGGTGGCATGCTATCAGGGGCTGCAAGAGACTACTTTATATTAGCTCCATGGATGGCTATTTGGCCTGGAGTCGGCTTGTCTTTAGCCGTTTATGGATTCAATTTATTTGGAGATGGCTTAAGAGACGCACTAGATCCAAGGTTAAGAGGTACATAGACAACCTTATAGTATTAATAAAAGAGGCCCCGCATTTGATTGCGGGGCCTCTTTTATTTCATCCTGTATTGTTGGTCTGCAACTCCCCCCTCAGGCAATCCAATGGGAAGTCTAACGTCTAGCAAATAAGGCCTATTCTGCTTGGTGACTATTTCCAACCCACGCTGAATGCTCTCATTAAGTTTTTCTTCATCATCCACTCTTTCACCATCCATTCCAAAAGCTTCAGCGATTTTAACTGGATCTATCCCATCTAATACCACACCTTGATAGCTGCCAGTATCTGACATTCTCCCTCCACTTTGACCAAAAAAGCCAGCCACAATTCCATAGGCACCATTATTTGGTATTACATAAAGGAGAGGTATATTGTGGTGCACTGCCGTCCATAACCCTGAATCAGCGTAATACAAAGACCCATCACCAACTAATCCAATAACGGGAGACTCTGCAGCAGCTAATTTTGCTCCTATGGCTGCCCCAACCCCCCATCCTTCGGATCCACCTGCACCTTTCATCAATATGTTGTTGTCATTTGATAGTCCAGGACTAACAGCATCATAGCGGGCAGCAAATTGCTCGTTAGCAATATATCCTCCACCAATTCTTTCTAACTCACTGTCTATCGCATCAACAAGCATCGTTGGTCTGACTCGACCCTTTTCATATGAAGGCATTAATGAATCCCTAAGCTTGGTGCGTTCCTTATCAACAAGGTCCAATGAAACTTGTTTTCTTTCCAAATATTTTTCGGAAGGGTATTCAGAATTTGCTATTTCAAGCATGCGAGATATCGCATCTTTTTCGTTAGCAATAATTCCAATCTCTAATCCCGGATAATTTTTCAAATATTCTAAACCGGAACCTAGGGCTATAATCTGCTTGGACTTTCTAAATGGATCATTATCCTCTTTTTTCCCCGAACCTTGATGCCTTACACCAAGAGAAATGATGACATCTGGTTCATATGAATCAAACGCTGTATTCGACATTCCCATATGTTGAGGATGTTTTAGTGAAATCCCTCTTAGGTCTGTTTCAGGTGAGGCAACAACTACTCCGAAGTGAGTTGCTAATTCAGCGGCCACTTTATCCGCCCCACTTTTCCAAAGACCATCACCTACATACAGAAGAGGCCTATCAGCTTTATCTAAAGCATCTAATATTTTTCCTAAATCTTCGTCAGAGGCATTTCCGGCCTTTATGTTCTTTGCACCACCGTGAATGATTTCTGTTGAAACTTGTTGGTTTTCAAGCATTTTGTCATAGACAGCTAGATGTACAGGACCAAAAGGTGGCGTGGTGGCAACTCTCAATGCTCTATCAACAGCTGCAGGGAGACCTTCCGGTTCGATTACTGTCCATGTTTCTTTTGCCATTGGAACCGAAATTGAAGCCGGGCTGTAGCTCGAGTCCAAATCCAAATTAATTCTATCTGTAAAACTACCAGTGTCTCCTGCAAAGGTAATGACAACTACCGGCAATCCACCAAACCAAATGTTATAAAGCTGTCCCATGCATTGAGCAAGACCGGCACCCAAGTGAACAACCATTACCGCAGGCTCACTATTTACCTGAGTGTAAGCGCCCGCCATGGATGCCACGCTGCCTTCGTGCAAAGCCAAAATACCATCAATATTTGGATTGCTGTTTAGTGCATCAAAAAATAAGGCCTCTCTAGATCCTGAATTGTAGAAAACATACCTAATGCCAGATGCAACTAGTTGTTCAACCAGGACTTCCGAAGCGGTTCCAGTAATCGGTGTAGTTAACATAATTATTGACTCCTTATTTAACTCATTCGAAGTATATACTTAAAAATGCATACAAACCTATGTGAGAGTACAATGCTCGGTATGCTCAAAAGCGTATATTCTTCTCACAATTACAAATGGCTCGTATTTGGTGCCATTGGTTTGGGCTCTCTCACCAACGTAATTCATCACGGTAGCATTAGTATCGCATTGCCCACGATTGCTAGAGAATTTGATGTCTCATTAACAACGATACAATGGGTAGTTTTAGCAGAGTCATTAACTATCAGTGCCATGCTATTACCCATGGGACGCCTATCAGATATTATTGGAAGGAAACCCATGTACATGGCAGGTGTTGTTTTATTTGGCCTTATGGCTTTGTTTTCAGGAAGCTCTCCTTGGATCGCAAACTATTTTGGTTTTTCTCATCCGATTTTATTAATGATTCCCTTTCGCGTTTTTCAAGGCATAGGAGCAGCTTTAACCCAAGCCAACGGGATGGCAATGGTCACATCCACATTCCCCTCTAATGAGCGAGGGAAAGGTTTGGGGGCTCACGGAAGTATAATTGGCACTGGCGGCATAATTGGACCAATATTGGGTGGTATTTTAGTCACATATCTCAGCTGGCACTGGATTTTTTGGATTAATCTACCACTGTGTACGGTTACCTTTTTGTGTACTTTATTCTTGCTAGACTCGACTCGATTCACCAGAGCCGACCAAAAAGATAAAAAGTACGACTGGCTAGGAGCGGCTTTATCTTCTTCCACCTTATTGGTCTTCCTTTTAACGTTATCAAATGGAGCTGGTGTAGGATGGTCTTCCGAGCCAATAATTGCAGGGTTTTTAATATTTGCGGCATTGGTAATTGCTTTTATATGGTGGGAATCAAAAACATCATCTCCAATGCTTGATTTGTCTTTATTTCGTATTAGATTATTTTCAGTAGGAATTGGTTCCAATTATCTTTCCTTTTTAGGAGTTACCTCCTTTCGGTTTCTCATTACCTTTTACCTACAGGCAGCTTTGCGCTTAACTCCTGCACAAATCTCTTGGATACTAGTTCCAAATGCAATAAGTCGAATAATTTTAGGTCCATTGACAGGAAATCTATCTGACAAATATGGCACCAAACCCTTTACGACTTTTGGCTTATTGTTAGCCGGGTGCGGCCTATTATTAATGGCATTTATGGCAAACAACACTCCAATTTGGTACGTCATTGTGTCTATAGTGGTGATGAGTTCTGGATCCGGAATGTTTATGTCACCCAATAGCGCCGCAATATTTTCTTCTGCAAGCGGAAACAGGTATGGAGTCACATCTGCATTAGTCAATCTATCCAGAAATTCCGGCAATGTCACTGGCATCGCTATAGCAACTGCAATAGTTAGTGGAACAATGATTGCTTCTGGGTTTTCTTCGAACGTAGAAGAGGTTATGACTGGTGGAGATGGGAGTCCGATACTAGAAGCATTTATAACCGGCATGCGTTCTGTTTTTATTTTGATGGCAACCCTTCAATTCTTATCCTCAATTGCACATCTGACTACCTCAAGGCCACCCATTAAGGAATCTTGATTCATGTTTTCAATATGGATTGACAGGTCAACCCGATTATTCCTATCATAAATAGGCTAATTACCCATAAGAATAATGAATAATTAGGTCATATTAGTTTAAAATAACCATTGGAAAATAATTTGAGAGGACGGAGCTGTGGTAAATAATGATCTCATGACAACTAAAGAATTAGCCGAGTATTTACAATTAGATAGAATGACTATTTATAAATTGTTGAAATCTGGTGATAT
>PBWI01000056.1 GCA_002728195.1 Chloroflexota bacterium | reverse complement strand
ATGTTGAAATGACTCTAGTGCTTCAGTCCATTGATCAAATTTTTTTTGCATGGAAAATTCAGTGAATCTATCCATTCTTAATTCATCGGGAACGTAGGTCTTTTTCTTTTTTGTACATGACACTATTAAATGAATCACGGTAAAAGAGGTCCTACTAGGTAATTGCCGGTTTAAGTAACAGTGTAACTCACGCAGAACACGGTAGTAAGTAATCTGAAAGATTCCAACAATCTGCAATGAAGTGGCGACCCCGACCAGATTCGAACTGGCGATCTCAGCCTTGACAGGGCCGTATGTTAAACCGCTACACCACGGGGCCGCGAAAATCTAACGAAAGTTAGATAGCAAATTGTATTTAGAGTTAATTATCTCGTCAATTAGTATTATGAGGTGAATCCAGCAGCTTCTAATGCCTCATCCAGTTTTGCTGGACTGTAGCCAACTACTTTCTCTTCCCCAATCACTGTTACAGGAGTGCTTCTGTATCCCATAGATACCAAATCTTTCAAAGATTCTCTATCTTTGGATACGTTGTGCTCTGTATATTCAAACCCTTTTCGTGAAAGATACACTTTCACCATGTGACAGGGCCCTCAACCTACAGATGTGAAAACCTTTATCGGCTCACTCATCGCTCTCTCCTATCAACAACTATTAACTCTTTAAAAGATTGTCCCTTAATTCTAACGCATTAAGGTTATTTTTTCTCGTTATCTTCTCTTCTACGTTCGTTAAATTCTTTCTTCCCACCTGTATTTTCAAAAAGCTCTGTACCTAAAGGTACTGCTTCATCTATGGTCTGCGTGAAATCTTCTCCTGCTTCATACTTGCGAAGAAACTCTTCGCTAACGAAAAACATTCATATACAGAACCCGTCTCTCTCAATGTCCTCATGATGTCTTTCACATGGACATATCTTCTTGCGATCCTCAACTGGATCGCCACTCAAAGGCATTCAAGGACAATATCTATAGCCTTCCAGCCTATGGTTTTCAGCCAATCCTTTTTGAACTTCCTCTACAACTTCTTTCTCTGGAAAGAATTCATAAGGACCTCGCTCGACATAACGCTCTGAAAATTTTTGGGCACTTTCCAGAGCATCAGATTCTGACATCTCTTTTGGCATATTTATAGTTACCTCAATTTCCGTTATCTGGCGTAAATCCAGTCCGCATCATACTGTGCATACTACAATCCATTCTTCTAAAAGATTTCTCTTGCATTTCTATTCTCTCTATCAACGAAGGAAGGGCGGCCTTTATATCAATATCTGTTTTTTCTTCAGATACTTCAAGACTCAGCAAAGCGGCAGTTCCACATTCACAACTAGCGGAGAAAAACACTTTCTTGAAGCCAGGATTTGCCGAAAAATCCAATTTAAATCCGTTCAGAGGACGTAGATTCACATCCTCATGCACACCGGCCATAACCAGTGCCTGAATCTCTTTTTCTTCCATAGATTTATACTAACTGAAATCCCCTATAATTGCGATCCAAAATATGCTGAAAAACAGTTTGGTATATATAATGCCAGAATCTGATCCAACAGACGCTTAGGAGATTGAAGTATGACTACTGATGCTTTTTATAAAGACCTCAACCCTATCTCATTTCTTGACAGATCGGCCTTTGTGTATCCAGACAAACCCGCCTTAAGTTATGGAGACACAATATACACTTACAAAGAATTCTATGATCGGGTTAATAAATTAGCTGGTGCGTTACAACAGGAACACATTGGAAAAGGCGATCGTGTAGGTTTCCTGGTACCAAACATTCCTGCGATGTTTGAAGGGCATTATGGACCGTTAAAGATTGGAGCTGTCCTTGTAGCAATCAACATACGACTATCTGCAAGAGAAATCTCATACATCCTTAATCATTCCGGCGCTAAGGTACTTGTATTCGATTCCGAATACGCTGAAATAATCAATCAAATAAAAGACGAGCTTCCCAACATAACCAAATTTGTACAGGTGGTAGACACATTTCCAAAATCTGACCTAGTGGAAGGCCCTGAATATGAAGAGTTCCTTAATGCTGCCCCAGCAGGTGAGCATAGAGTTCCATTGGAGTCAGAATCCGATCCAATCGCAATCAACTACACATCAGGAACTACAGGAATGCCTAAAGGTGTTCAATATCATTCACGTGGGGCCTACCTCTCTGCCCTAGGAGAAGTTGTAGAAAGTGGAATGAACTTTGAGTCGAACTATCTTTGGACTTTGCCAATGTTCCATTGCAACGGCTGGTGTTTTACCTGGGCTACCACTGCAGTAGGCGCAACCAATGTATGCCTGAGAAGAGTGGACCCTCTCGAAGTATATCGACTAATAGAGGAAGAATCGGTTTCCCACATGTGCTGTGCACCTACCGTACTTACATCAATGTATTCCATACCAAATGCTGAACAACAAGATCTCAGTGGGGTCACAATAATGACAGCCGGAGCACCACCAGCGCCACAAGTAATACGCAGCATGGAAAATATGGGGGCACACATACTGCACACATATGGGTTAACTGAAACCTACGGCCCAACGGCGATATGTGCTATACAACCTGATTGGAAGGAAAAAAGTTCCGACGAAGTCGCAAGTCTGAAATCACGGCAAGGNGTTGGGTATATTGTTGCCGATACAGGAATGAGGGTTGTGGATACAGAAATGAACGATGTGAAAAAGGATGGCTCACAAATGGGTGAGGTTGTCATGAACGGTAACATCGTTATGTCAGGATATTTTAATGATCAAGATGCTACTGACAAAGCCTTTGAAGGAGGTTGGTTTCACAGTGGTGACTTGGCTGTTTGGCATCCCGACGGATACATTGAACTCCAAGACAGAGCTAAAGACATCATAATTTCAGGAGGGGAAAATATATCCAGCCAGGAAGTTGAAAAGGTAATAATGGAACATGACGGCGTCCTAGAAGTAAGCGTGGTGGGAGTGCCGGATGAAAGATGGGGAGAAGTCCCGAAAGCCTTTGTGATGTCCAGGCAGGGCTCAACAGTTTCAGAAGAGGAACTAATCGCATTTACAAGAGATCGAATAGCTCACTTTAAAGCTCCCAAATATGTTGAGTTTGGAGAACTTCCCAAAACCGCNACTGGGAAAATACAAAAATATGTGCTCAGAGATAAAGAATGGGAAGGTAAAGAAAAGAGAATTCAGGGGTCTTCTCTCACATAACGAGATGATATTCAGCTATTTGTAAATCGGGATCCCTGCTTCCTTCATAAGACCATCAAGTTCTGACATTATGTGTTCTGAAGGTCTTACTGAAGGTGGTCTAGGNGGACCAGCAGGAAGTCCCACTCTTTCCATCGCAGCCTTTATGAATGGGCCTTCGCCTCCCGTTTCTTGAATNACCTTANTGATCCATTTACGCCATTTCCATTTNAAATCACCCANTCGTGNTTTNGCCNTTTCATANTCNGAATTCTTNAGTAGTTNCCATATTTCNGATGGATATTCNGGCCAGAAACCNCTCAAGTGTGTGATGAATCCTGTGGCTCCCAACACATTGCTCCAGATATGCTCTCCACCATTATCAATTATTGCCAATTCCTCTGAGAAATTTACCAATCCTTCCCTGTAGAGCTGCGGGTCAGGTGCAGACCATTTCATAGCGTTAACATTTTTTATCTGACACAACTTGTGTATAAGATCAATGCTCATAGTCAATCCTTCCCACCAAGTGTGGTAAATCATAAGATTGACGTTAGACCCTCCGCTAACATGCTCAAATAGTCTAATCACGTCCGCTTCTGAAGGTTCATAGTAATAGGTCGGTCCCAACTGAACTCCGTGCAGTCCAATTTCAGTTGCATGCTCAGCCAGTTCCAGTATTACGCGGGCATCAGTATGCTGGATACTAGGAAGTACAGGAACTTGTCCTTTAGCTGCTTCTACCGCAGCAGACATAACAACCTTCCGCTCATCAACATTCATTGTTGGATGTTCCCCACCGGCGCCGCCAACCAATAAGGTTCCTTTTCCTGTCACAACCCCTTTGTCAATCATGAATCTTATGTTACTGGCTAGTGACTTTAAATCTAGATCAAAGTTCTCTTTGAAGGGAGTAGCCACGGCCACCATTGGGCCACACAGCCATTCTTTTATATTCTCATCGCCTATCGGCATATATTTCCTCAGCTTAACGAAACAAAATGTTATCTATCAGTAGTAAATTTTCTTACCTCGCGGTCAACCCTCCATCAACAGGTAGCTCAGCCCCTGTAATGTAAGAAGCATCATCAGATGCTAGAAACAGAACGGCATTGGCCACCTCTTCAACTAAACCGACCCTGTTCATCGGAACATCCTCAAGCATTATCTTTCTGAATTCAGGGTCTGCAGTCATTTCAGAGGTAGTCATAGGTGGCATTACTCCAGGGTGAATTGAATTAACCCTTATGCCGCTTTCAGCATATTGGACGGCAGCAGATTTTGTCATGAGTCGCACTGCCCCTTTGGATCCACTGTATCCCATATGCACATAAGATTGTCCAATTATTCCAGAAATGGAAGAAATATTTACTACGCTTCCTCCACCGGTCTCTAGCATAGCGCCTATGCAATATTTCATCCCTAAAAATACTCCCCTCGTATTAACCTTCATGACATTGTCAAATATATCAATGTTTAACAGATCTGGAGATGAGGCACTTATACCAGCATTATTTACCAAAACGTCTAATTTCATGGACCTTTCTCTGATGTGCAAGATCATCTTCTCCCAGTTAGATTCATCTGTAACATCTAAGTGAAAATACTCTGCTGAACCACCAGATTGATTTATCTCTTCAGTTAATTTTTCCCCTAAATCATCCTGAATATCGGCCAAAATCACATGGGATCCCTCATTAGCAAAAAGCTTCGCTTCAGCTGCTCCCATGCCATTTGATGCACCCGTTATTAAAGTGGTCTTATTCTTCATTCTCATACTTTTCTAGCCCCTTGCTTATTCATTTCTGACTATTTCATTTTCCATTCTGGCTTTCTTTTTTCTGAAAAAGCCTTAGGCCCTTCGATAGAATCTTCGGTTGCAGAAATCCTTTCCGAAATTGGAATAGCTAATTTTTGCGAATATTCG
>PBWI01000055.1 GCA_002728195.1 Chloroflexota bacterium | reverse complement strand
TTTTTGGAAACAACAGTTTCCAAAAAAGAAGCGTTTGTGGGTGAGCAGTTAATTTATTCTTTCAAATTATACTACCGAGTCGAAGCTAAAAACTTTGATCTAAATATGCCCTTTGGTGCAAATTATTTTCAAAAAGAAGAATTGGGAAAGGCAAAAAGCTATCAAAGTGTTTTGAATGGCATTCGATACCATGTGCAGGAAGTATCGGTGGCACTCTTTCCCATTAAACCGGGCAAGGCTGAAATTCCTGCCGCAACCCTTGAATTGGATATCTATCACCGAACTCAAAATCGAGTCAATCGGCCGGGAATCTTCGATCAATTTTTCAATGATCCATTTTTTAGCCAGACCACTCGTGCGGAACATAAGGTTTTGCGGTCAAAACCATTAGCAGTAAACATACTCCCCTTACCGGACGAGGGAAAACCTGAAGGTTTTATAAATACCATTGGAGAATTTAATATCAGCGGAAATATAGGAAAAAATGATTTGGAGGTNGGGGATACNACCACTTTAACTATTACTGTTTCTGGAAAGGGTAATGTACGCCGGGTTTCTTTTCTAAAACCCGATTTAAAAGAATTATTTAAAATTTATCCGGATCAACCTAAATACAACCAAACGGTGGCCGGAAACCAAATATCCGGAGAAAAAATATTCAAGTATGCGCTGGTCCCTTTAAAACCTGGCNCNNTGGCTTTACCTGTTTTNANCCTNCCNTATTTNGACCCAACCCTTNAAGAGTACCGGCAAGTTGAAACACGTCCTATAAAAATAAANGTCANACCCTCTTCATNAAAGGANACCCTTAACCTAGTCCAATCGGTTCCTTCCGGTCCGACAAAAACAGAACCAGAAATTGAAATGCTGGCGGAAGACATTCTTCCTTTGCATACAAGTTTGGATAAATTTAAAAATATTGAAACCCAAATCAACAGCACAATAGCTATGGGATTCTTTTCTCCTGCGATTCTTTTTTTGGTTTGCGCAGTTTTTATCCGAAAACAAAAACGATTGACCACCGATGTTGCTTTTTATAGAAGCCAAAAAGCATACAAAACTGCATTGAAAAAACTGGACAGCCTAACTCATTCTAAAAACCTGAATTCGAAGGATTTTGCTAGCGAACTTTCAGAGATACTCCGTGAATACATTGGTGACAAATTAAATATGGAAGGAAAAGCCATTACTGCAGCTGAAGTTGAGCATAAGCTTAAAGAATCCGATTACCAAAGCAACCATATAAAGGTAACTAAAGNTTTCTTAGAAAAATGTGAGTCCCTGCAATATGCGCCAGANTCATCTGGAAACAATCGGGAATTGCTAGACCAATCGCAAAATCTCATAAAAATCCTGGAGAAAAATTCTTGACCAGAAATATTTTTACATTTTTATTGCTAATCGCTCTGCTTTTCCACCCTGTGTTGACATTTGCGGAAAACTTTACAGCTGAAGTGGCAATTGCAAACGATTTATATTCAAAACACAAATTCCAGACTGCAGCAAACACTTACGAATCTCTTATCCAAAAAGGTTTCAATAATGGTTACCTTTATTACAACNTGGGAAATACTTATGTTCGAATGGGGAAATTTGGGCCNGCGATTTTAAATTATGTTCGCGCACAAAAATTAATCCCACGCGATGAAAATNTACANGCAAACCTNAGTTTTGCAATCCAACAAACNAGTGACAAGATCNCCCTNCCCCCNCCNGGAACAATNTCTACTTTTTTCTTTTGGNTTGATGATTTGAGTTTGGATGAAAACATAAANCTTNNATTAACAATAAACCTTCTTTTCTGGCTAANTCTGACGGCNTGGTTTTATTTTCGCTCAGANTTTTTNAAAAACGCCAGAAATGTTTCCTTTGTANTTTTATTTATTGTTATCTTAGGTACAGGAATTAAGCTAAATCTAGATTCTAATTCAAAAACCGGTGTCGTTCTTACAAAACAAATTGCAGTTAAATCCGGCCTTGATCTTTCAAACGTTACCTTGTTCGAATTGCATGAAGGTGCCATAGTGACCATTACGAATCAGCAACAAGGTTGGTTGGAAATCAAATTAAACGCCAAACAAAAAGGCTGGGTTCCCCAAGAATCAATTGGAACCTGATAGGTCTTTTTAGTAAAGGAGAGCTTGAATGCCTTTACCTCGGAAAACGGGGGGATGGGGAGCGATTCTCTATTCACTTAAAATGGCTCGACTCGCCGGTGGAATCTGGCCCATGATGCGTGCCCTGATTTCCCGCAACAACTGCAAAAGTTGCGCTCTGGGTATGGGTGGCCAAAATGGTGGGATGAAGGATGAAAAGGGTCACTTCCCGGCTGTTTGCAATAAATCTTTCATGGCCCAGGCTTCCGATATGCAGGGGGCTTTACCAGAAAACTTTTTCAAAACAAATTCAGTAGATACCCTNTCTCATTGGACCCCACAGGAGTTGGAACTAAGTGGCCGGTTGGTATCCCCTTTGATTTGTGAAGAAAACGATTCACACTACCGTCCCATTTCCTGGTCCGAAGCGACNCAGAGAATAACTGAAAAAATAAAGGCCACGTCTCCCGACAAAACATTTTTTTACGCAAGCGGCCGNTCNAGCAATGAAGCAGGGTTCCTTTTACAATTATTTGCGCGCCAATTCGGCACCAACAATGTCAACAACTGTTCCTACTANTGCCATCAAGCATCGGGGGTAGGACTTCAGCAAAGCATAGGCACTAGCACAGCAACCGTTGAGCTAAATGACCTCGATCACTCAGACCTTATCTTTCTCGTTGGTGCAAACCCCGCATCCAATCACCCGCGTTTCCTTCGCACTCTTATGGAACTTCGTAGGCGAGGCGGGCAGGTGGTTGTAATCAATCCCGCNCGAGAACGCGGACTGGAAAACTTCAGTGTTCCTTCGGACCTACGAAGCCTTTTATTTGGATCTGATATCGCCAGTGTTTATCTCCAACCGCGAATTGGTGGAGATATTGCCCTCTTCACTGGAATTGCAAAAAGCTTATTTGATCTTGCTGAANCAAACCCAACCCTTNTNAGTAANGACTTTATTACCGATCATACTGAAAATTTTCANGAGCTNAAAAACCATATTCAAAATATTCCCTGGAATACTCTGGAGGAGTCCTCTGGAATATCNAAAAAACAAATTGAAAACACCGCGAAAATTTATTCAAAAAGCAAGAACACCGTATTCGCNTGGGCAATGGGGATCACCCATCACGCTTTCGGTGTGGACAATGTTCAATCAATCGTTAATCTTGCGCTTTTACGGGGAATGGTGGGTAGAAAACATGCGGGACTTTTACCTCTTAGGGGACATAGTAATGTTCAGGGAGTGGGGTCAATGGGTTTTACTCCACAACTCAAAAAAGAAATTTTAAAAAACCTGGAATCAAAACATCCAGTCACAATTCCCTCAGAACCCGGGCTCGATACTTTGGGGTGCATGGAAACGGCTGACAAAGGACATTTTGAGTTTGCATGGAACCTGGGTGGTAATTTATATGGTTCGAATCCAGATTCCACTTTTGCAAAAAAAGCTTTATCAAAAATTGATTTCATGCTCTATCTAAACACGACACTCAACCAAGGTCATTTCCTGGGACGGGGTAAAACGACTCTAATCCTACCCGTACTCGCCCGTGACGAAGAACCAGAACCAACAACGCAGGAAAGTATGTTCAGTTTTGTCCGATTAAGCGAAGGAGGTCCCAGTCGTTATCCCGGACCAAAAAGCGAAGTAAAAATCATCGCCGAGATTGCTGAAAAAGTCCTGACCAATGATCCCTTTCCCTGGGGAGAGTATAAGAAAACCGGAAATATTCGTCACTTGATAGGTGACGTGATTCCTGGCTTTGAAAAGATCAAGGAAATAGATAACTCAAGAAAAGAATTCCACATAGAAGGAAGAATTCTCCATAATCCTGAATTTTCTACATCAATGAGTAAAGCAAAATTTAAAGTCTGTTCAATCCCTGCCGTTAGGGAGAATAGCCAAAACAGGTTCACTTTAATGACTGTTAGATCAGAAGGCCAATTCAATACCGTCGTCTACGATACGGAAGACCGCTATCGTGGGATATCCGGTAGAAATGTTGTGATGATCAATGAAAAAGATATGGAGAAGTTGAATTTGCAAGAAGGAAACCGGGTCACTGTCAAAAACGAAACAGGGGAGATGACAGGACAAAAGGTGGTCCCCTACCCCATTAAAGAAGGTGGTATTATGATGTATTACCCTGAAAGCAATAGACTGGTCCCTAGAAATGTCGACCCGCAATCTAAAACTCCATCCTTTAAATCTATAGAGGTATTATTGGAAAAAGAATTATGAGTTTATTCAAAATGCATTCAATTAAAAGTTTTACTAGTATATTTTTTGCAAGCTATCTTTTATTAGGATTCAGTCAGCTCTCCCTTGCAAATGAGCCTTTTATAAAAAAGATTCGCGTAAAAGGAAACACCTTAATAGACCCCCAATTATTGAAAGATCATTTTGAGTTGGGCAATGGCTTAAAAATGAATCCCCATATCATGGACCTTGCAGCCCGCGAATTAAGATCTTTTTATCGGTTTCACGGCCATCCAGATGTGGACTCCTATGCGATTCAAAAAGGTAAAAAAGGTGTTTTAACTTTAAAAGTGAATGAGCAAAGAGAATATGAAAATGGCGCGGCCAAAGCTGAAATCGCAGTCTACAATCTAGACTGGAATTTCAATATGAAAACAACGAAGAAACAAAAAGAGGAAGCCATTCGAAAACTTGTCAAAGGCTACAAAAAAGTTAAACTCAACCAGGAAATTGTTGCTTCATATTTAATAAAAAAACAAAGAGCTCGAATTGAAGAGATTCAATCAGAAGAAAAAAAGGCAATGAGGAAAAATATTGCCTGGGCGGTAAAAGAATATAAAGGAAGAAATCTGGCCCTTGAAAAAGAACGAACGCAAAAACTAGCGGTAATGAAAAAGCGTGCCCAAGCGGCAGCCAGTAAAAAGGAAATGGAAGAGAAAGAACCTAAGGTTATCGAGTTTGGCGAAATAACGCCCTTTGAAAGAAGTGC
>PBWI01000009.1 GCA_002728195.1 Chloroflexota bacterium | reverse complement strand
TTGGGCGGGGCTCTATATTCACCTGCGGCCTAGTTTTACAGCGTTGACAGCCTTAATCTAGTTCCTACAGGAACAGGCTAATTTCGATACCTTTCTATGCATAATATCTATCATTGGAAAAATTATATCACCCCCAAAATTAGTCATCAACAGTTACAAATTTTCCAACGTGGTTCTTTTGTAATAGCGTTAAATGTTCATTGGGGTTAATTTACGATGGTATAATTAGAAAACTCCACACTCTTACATTAAGCCGCACGGCAGGATTTCATTGACTGATTCAAACATCGCATTATTAATAGATTACGAGAACGTAGGCATAGATTCTCTTCAATACCTTGTGGAACAGATATCAGGTATGGGGCGAATTATAGTAAAAAGAGCTTATGCTGATTGGTCTTCAGAAAGAAAGGGACAGGAAAGATTAATTGAGCTGGGCGTTGAGGCTGTTCACAATTACAGAACCCCTAGGTCTGGAAAAAACTCCTGCGACATCAAGCTAACTATAGATGCTGTAGAACTGCTGCATAGCGCGCAGGTAGACACTTTTGTTATCGTCTCTTCAGACAGCGACTTCGTACCCCTTGTGAACCATCTCCGAGGTTCAGGAAAAAGTGTGGTAGGCGCAGGTCGAAAGGCCGTCACATCAACAACCATGGTCAAATCGTGTGACAGATACATATTCTTAGATCCGCAAACGATCGGTCTGCAAAAGCATAGTTCAACTGCAAGAAATAACAACAGAAGAACTACGCCTTATAAGGATCGCAGGCAAGCTAATCCTCGACAAGATAGTGAAAAGTCAGTGGAGCAATTACTGATAAAAGCTATTGAGGCGACGGTAGGAGATGACGGTAACTCCCTTGGAACTCGGTTAGCTCAAACTATGACTCGCATAGACCCCGGATTTGATTATAAGGAACTCGGATTTCGATCTTTTAGAGAGTTTTTGACCTCAAGAGATGAAATAGAAGTAACTTTTCGAGAAGGAACAGACTTCACTGTATCTATCAAAAATAGTGATCCAAACGCCGTGAACGAAAATGAAAAATCGGCAACAAATAAAAAACCTTCAGTTAGCACAAGAATAATTAGCTTCGAAGAAAACTCTCCAGATCAAGGTTCAAGTAGCCTTCCAGACGACTGGGAAGAAAAAGTTAATGCCGCTTGGGAAAGCAAGGAAAAAGATCAGTTATCGGGCCAAGCTGCTGCTAATCAAGCAGCAAAGATAATGGGATTCCAAAGGTTAAGGGACTCTCTTTATCCAACTATAGACAAACTATTGGACGCAAGTAACCTATTGAAGGGAAATTGGGCCAGAAACAAACATTACGTGACCCGCAAAAAGTAATAGGAACCATTCTGGCATTATGCTTATTGCTATTGATATTGGTAATACCAACATAACTATAGGTCTATTTATAGATTCCGAACTAATCTCAACATGGAGATTTTCAACCGACTCCCGAAAGACCTCCGATGAATATGGTCTACTATTACAACAAGTTATGTTGTCAAACGGCTTAAAAGCTGAAGGCATTACATCAGCTGCAATTTGTAGTGTCGTCCCTCCTCTAACCCCTACATTTGAACTGCTGTGCCAAAAATATCTGAAGATACAGCCACTAACAGTGATGGCCGAAACCAAAACTGGTATCAAAATTTTGTACGATAGTCCAAGAGATGTAGGCGCTGATCGAATAGTCGATGCAGCAGCAGCGGTTCATATCTACGGCGGTCCCTGCATAGTTGTTGATATCGGCACGGCTACAGTTTTCGATGCAGTGAATGAGCACAGTGAATATCTTGGAGGTGCAATAGCACCTGGAATGACGGTCTCCGCAGACTCTCTATATAAGGCAACTTCTCAGCTTAGAAGAGTGGAACTAAATGCTCCAATACAAGCGATTGGCAGAAATACCACACATTCAATTCAGTCAGGCCTGGTTTTTGGATATTCGGAATTGATAAAGGGTATGATAACTAGATTCAGAAAAGAAATTGGTAATGCCGCAACGGTAATTGCCACCGGGGGGCAGGTGGACATTGTTAAAAACCAAGTTGGTGAATTTGACCATGTTGATCCTGATTTAACTCTAAAAGGTTTACGCATAGTGCATTCTCTAAACAGTAACGAAGGGTAACGAGATGCCATCTCCAGTAAGAAATAAAAGAATCGTCCTAGGAGTAACAGGCAGCATTGCCTCATACAAGGCAGCTGACTTAGCTAGCAAATTGGTTCAATCAGGGGCACTTGTCGACACCGTTCTAACCAAATCAGCTACTGAATTTGTGTCCGAGTTAACTTTCAAAAGCCTTACGCATCGGGAGGTGTATACCAATTTATATTCTACCGATTCAAGTCTATCGATAAACCATGTTGCGCTCGCGGAATCAGCAGACCTGATTATTGTTGCCCCTGCAACAGCTAATACGATTGCAAAGATAGCTAACGGTATATCGGACGATGTCTTGACAACTACCATTTTGGCTACCACAGCACCAATCATCATAGCTCCAGCAATGGACGCCAACATGTTTGATAACCCAGCCACTGAGGNCAATGTATCAACTCTTATTGCNAGGGGAATTTTCATAGCAGGACCAGCTGAAGGAAGACTCGCCTCAGGACTCGTAGGAAGAGGCAGAATGATTGAACCTTTCGANATAATTAGCGCTGCAAATATGCTATTAGGCAAGGATGGAGATTTCTCAGGCAAAAAAATAGTAGTGAGCGCCGGGGGAACGGAAGAAGCAATAGATCCAGTGAGAACAATAACAAATCGCTCTTCTGGGAAAATGGGNTACGCTATAGCTGAGGCAGCTAGGGATCGTGGCGCCATAGTAAGCCTGGTTGCTGCCCCTAACAACTTAGCCAGACCTGTTGGCATATCAGTCACAAACATAAAGAGTGCNGACGATATGAAGAAGGCAATCGAAGATGAGTGTCTTGAAGCTGACGCCTTGATTATGGCAGCGGCTGTCGCCGATTGGAGACCCTCGGAAAAATTAGACTCCAAGGCCAAAAAAAATCAATCAGATACTTGGTCCTTAGAACTTGTTAAAAACCCAGACATCATCGCAGGTATAAATTCCACTAATCTAATAAAAGTTGGTTTCGCAGCAGAAAGCGAAAACCTTGTAGAAAACAGTAAAACAAAGATTAAATCAAAAAACCTAGATTTTATTGTAGCCAACGATATAACCGCGTCTGACAGTGGTTTTTCTGTTGACACCAATAAAGTGACTATTATCCACGCAGACGGTACTACGGAAGCTCTTCCCCTTATGTCTAAATATGACGTAGCCCACTCAATCTTGGACCGCGTGAAATCTGGGTTCTAATCCCGTATATGGATAACCACTAAAAATGACGACCAAAATAGCAGTCATATCTGACACCCATTGTCATGAATGGGAAGAAGTTCACCCAAAGATGAGAGACATGGTTGCAAAATGCGATATAGCCATCCACTGTGGAGACATAGTTCGCCAACCTGTAGTAGAAGGTTTCCTAAATTCTGCCCGAAGAGGCATCATAGTACATGGAAATTCGGACCCAGTAGATTTACGGGAAACTCTTCCGTACATTGAAATTATCGAAGTTGAGAAGATAAAAATAGGTATTACCCACCCTGCTTGGGGTGGACCTGAATTTCCACCTAGAGAGCTGTTCAACGACTTCGGTGAAGACTTAGATGTCATTTTATTTGGACATACCCACGAACCGTTAAAAGAAGAGATTGATGGGACTCTATTTATNAACCCAGGTCAAGGGTATAAGTCATTTATGGTGGATGGAACTATGGCAGTAATCACTATCGATGATGGCGTGGTTGAAGCAGAGATCTTGATAATAGAATCAGGACGCTCATAAAACTTAATGGTTTTTTTGAAGGAAGTAGTTCCAAGTCTCTATAGCAAGAGGATGAACAATCCCTTTTTTNCCCAAAATAGACTCTATCCTCAATTTTAAATATTCCAAAATTGNTGTATCCAAATTAGTATCCATCACCAAAGTGACTAATTCCAATGCTGGATCCTGCCGTACTTTATCAGGTTCCACTTTATCAGCTAAAAATACTATTTTCTCTATATCAGTCATTCCAGGATGACCTGTTGTGTGATATCTGACAGAATTTATAACTTCTTCGTCATGACAATTGAAATCTGNTTCTAACCAATGGGCTGCCAAAGGCCCGTGAAGTAAAACCGGAGCCTTATATTCATAACCACTTATAGGAATATTGTTAGATTGAGACTCAAGTAATAATTGAGGTCCTGTTAAATGCCGAGCCAAATCATGAGCAATAGCCCCCATAGAACACCTCCAAACGTCAACACCATGAGTCTCCGCAAGATTTTCCGCCANGATACGTGTACGCTCTATATGGTCGATTAATGAATCTGGTAACCCTGCTACTCGAGATTCAATCTGCTTGTATATCTTCTCAAAATATGCATCCAAATTTATCAACCAATACCGGATAGATTGTGCCCACCAATCAGGTGCAAATGTAAATGTGGCACCTGTTGGCCTGAATCTTCTTTCTGATTTATGGTTAACCTATATCCACTATCAGAAATGCCCTCTGAAATCGCAAAATCCCTTGCCGCCTTAAAGATAGAAGAGAGAACTGCGAAATCTTCATCTGAAAAACCTTCTAAATAAGTCAGATGTTTAATCGGTATCACTAACAAATGTATGGGAGCAACAGGGTTTATATCCTTTATGATGAAACAATCGTCATCTCTATACAAAATTGTGGACGGTATTTTGCCCTGGAACAGATCACAGAAAAGACAGTTGCCCACCATCTTTAATCCAACGCAGCNATAGCTTCTATCTCAATGAGAAATTTAGGGCTAACTAAACCACTTATGAAAACTGTACTACTNGCAGGACCATTTTCTGGAAATAATTCAAGCCTCACTTGGGCATAATGAGAATAGTCCTCCGGCTTGACAATGAAAGCAGTGATCTTTACTAAATCCTCAAGGGTAGCACCAGCCGATTTCAAGGCAGCTTCAATATTAAGGAAGCACTGTTTAGATTGGANGTAGCAATCACCCTCTCCAACAAGATCACCTCCNGGAGTAACAGGAACTTGACCTGACACAAAGAGAAGGTTTCCAGATTTANTGATAGGGGAAAACCCAGACGGTTTATTCGAAGGGTTTGGGAAAAAAGTTTCTCTTGGCATTTTTTCAACCTATATTAACTAAGGTAACTGCATCACTTCTATGCGAACATCATCTGGNGCTTGTATAAACCCAATGATAAGTCCGGTNGAAGTTTTCGTAGGACCTTCCAATATCTTGGCGCCCAATGTTTCCAACCTTTTAAATTCTGCGTCTATATCATCTACCTCTATACCGAAATGCTCTAACCCCCAATGAGCCGAGGCATCTCCTCCTCCCATGGTCTCTCCTGTTCTATCACTGGATATATTTACCGCTATCCCGTCTTTCGTACGGCATCTAATGAACCTATCTCCTTGAGGTCGGGGGTTTTCATCATTAAGTATTTCGAAATCAAAGGCTTTTACATACCAATCTGCTGTCGCACCAGGATCGGGAGCTTTCAAATGCACATGGTTGAATGAATAAGACATTACAGGTTCCTCCATTTATATTCAGGAGGCAGGTTAAATTAGGTGGCAAACTCTGTCAATATTCTTAACGTCATATGGNAGTGNTTTTAACAGCATCAGCAAAGGAACGTATTTTCTGAGGATCCTTATCCCCGTCTGTCTCCACACCCGTGGATACGTCTACTGCCCACGGGTGTGAAACTCTTATAGCGTCATTTACATTTTCTGGATTAAGGCCACCGGCCAATAAGAATTTTTTGCTCAAATTAAGTTCCTTAACCACNCTCCAATCAAAACTCAAACCTGTACCCCCTAGACTGCCTTTCTCGTACTTATCCAATAACGGCAGACATCCAGCCTGATATATCTTTTCCAATTCCAAATTAATAGTTTCAGTANTATTTAATTCTCCAATCTTGACCTGCCTTATCACGTCAACACTTACTTTGTCCCAATATGATTCAGGTTCACTCCCGCAAAGTTGAGCATAATCTAAGTCACATGCATTAATTATTTCGTTTACCTCNTCCAAGGNCTGATTGGCAAACAANCCAACCAAAGCTGGTCCTCCTGGACCAATCNCTGATCTNTAATCGTTTAATATTTCAATGGCCGCGCTCAAACTTATTTGGCGTCTTACTCCATGCACAAATACGAAACCAAGAAAAGAAGCTCCGTTTTCTCTGGCCAAAATAGCACTTGACGAGTCTCTCAATCCACAAATTTTGAATAAGGTCACAGTAAGTTCCTAAGTGCAATCCCCGGGTCATCTGAAGTTACTAGGGACTCTCCAATCAACACGGCACCGGCACCTGCCTCCGCGACTCTTTTTACATCGGTCCGATTTGATATACCGCTTTCACTAACNAGAATCCTCTCATTTGGAACCCGTGGTGCCAATATTTCGGTTGTTTCNAGAGTAGTGTTAAAGGTTCTTAGATCCCTATTGTTAATCCCTATTATTTCTGCATCACACTCNAGAGCTAATTCCAATTCTTCCTCATCGTGCACTTCAACCAAACATTGCATCCACAAAGAAGTTGCTAGATTCTTGAAATCCACTAATTGACCCTTATTTAGCATAGAAACTATTAGTAGGATCGCATCAGCGCCGTAAGCTCGAGCTTCATATATTTGGTAAGGATCAAATATGAATTCTTTCCTAAGTACAGGGACTCCAAATTCATATATTGCGTTATGACCTTCGAGCAGGTCATCTATACTTCCATAAAAGAAATCTTCGTTGGTAAGAACAGAAACAGCGGCAGCGCCATTTTCAGCATATATCCTTGCCAATTCTGCAGTTTTAATATCTTTTGAAAAAACACCTTTTGATGGAGAGCCTCTTTTTACTTCTGCGATCACCCTAATTGATTCTCCCATTAGAGAGCCCGAAAAATTTAAGGNNCTTTCACGATCTGATATTAGCCTTTCTAGGCTCCCGATAGGCAAATCCTTTTTGCGAACAATTAATCTTTCTTTTTTAACTTCTACGATTTTTTTTAAAATATCAGGAGTGTCTGAATTTATCATGTTGTCGCAATCGAATTACTTAGTTGTATATGATCATCCAAAGATTTCATGGCTTTCCCGGAATCTATAGCATCAGCCCCTATAGAAATGCATTCGTCAAATTCATTTGACATGCCTGAAACAAAAAGGCTGGCCCCTGCATTGAGGAGAACAATATCTCTGGCAGCACTCTTTTCACNAGCTAATACTGTTCGAATCAAAGTAGCGCTCTCAATTGCGTTGTCAGCTTTTATTTGATCGAGCGATGATACTGATAAACCAAAGTCTTGGGGTCTTATCTGGTATTTTTGTACATGGCCTCTTTCAAGCTCCCAAACAGTACTGCTAGTTGATATGGTTATCTCATCCAAACCATCATCGCCGTGAACCACCAACGCTTTTTCGCTACCTAACTTACCCAGAACCTTTGCCATGAGTTCTCCAATCGAAGGGTCTGCAACTCCAATAACTTGCCGAGCTGCGCCAGCCGGATTAGTGAGAGGTCCCAGCAAATTAAATACAGTCCTTATACCCATCTCCCTTCTAGGGCCAGCTGCGTATTTCATAGAAGGATGGAATGACTGAGCAAACATGAACCCAAATCCGGTTTCCTCAATGCATTTTGATATTTGTTCAGGATGCAACTGAATATTTACTCCCAAGGCCTCCAACACATCCGCACTCCCACTTTTGCTGGACATGGCTCGATTCCCATGTTTAGCAATCTTTTGACCTGCACCAGCCGCAACAAAAGCCGCAGCCGTAGAAATATTAAATGTTCCNAATCCATCACCACCGGTACCACAAGTGTCTATCAAGTCATTTTCACTTTGCACATGTAAGGACATCGAGCGCATCACAGAAGCCATACCTGAAACCTCATCTACCGTTTCTCCCTTCATGCGAAGGGCGGTTATCAACGACCCAAATTGTGAAGGGGATGCCTCTCCTTCCATTATTAGAGTCATTGCAGATTTAGACTCATCAAAGGTAAGGTCCTTTTTTTGAACCAGTTTTTCTATCAGATTAACTATCATAATTACAGAATCTATTCCCAATTAGTACTTAAGGAAATTTAACAAAAGCTCCTTCCCATTTTCAGTCATTATGGATTCCGGGTGAAACTGTATTCCTTCCACAGGATGTTCTTTATGTCTTACACCCATAATCAACCCGTTTTCCGTCCAAGCTGTAACTTCCAATTCCTGTGGCAAATTTTCCCTGAATATTGCNAGTGAATGATATCTAACTGCATTAAATGGATTAGGCAACCCTTGAAACACTCCTTTCCCATCATGATGCACGGGGGAGGTTTTACCATGCATTATTTCCCCAGCATTACCGACTGTCCCACCATATGAATCTCCAACACATTGGTGACCCAAGCACACCCCAAGAGTCGGTATAGTTTGGCCAAAATGCTTTATAACTTCATTCGAAATACCCGCTTTATCCGGAGTACATGGTCCTGGAGAGATNACTATCTTCTCCGGCCCCATCTCACTTATGTCTTCCAACGAAATTTTGTCGTTCCTTACCACATGAACTTCTGCACCTAGCTCAGCAAGGTATTGATATAAGTTATAGGTGAAACTATCGTAGTTATCTATAAGCAAAATCATGAGAGCCCACCTAGTTTNCTTTCAGCATCATCTATTGCTCGCATCAAAGCCCCCGCCTTATGGACCGTTTCAAAAAATTCTGTTTCTGGAACGCTATCGTAGACTATNCCTCCGCCTGCCTGAAAATGGGCAACTCCATCCTTGAACACAAGTGTCCTTATAGTGATAGCTGTATCCATGTTTCCAGCAAAATCGAAATAGCCTACTGCACCCGCATAAGGGCCACGGGCATCTTCTTCTAATTCAGAAATGATTTCCATAGCTCTTATTTTAGGTGCCCCTGACACTGTACCCGCAGGGAAACAANCTCTAAGAGCATCGTAATTGNTATATTC
Organism: Chloroflexota bacterium; assembly: GCA_002728195.1. GTDB lineage: Bacteria > Chloroflexota > Dehalococcoidia > Lucifugimonadales > UBA826 > UBA11996. The sequence goes on along the minus strand of PBWI01000009.1, from coordinate 14,700 downwards.
TGATTTNAATTTACCTTCCACATGCGAAACCAGGTGCATCACATGGGAATATCTTTCAATTTCCATAATTTCGGTGGCCTGCACCGTTCCTGGTTCACTTACTCTCCCGATATCATTTCTACCGAGATCTAAAAGCATCAGATGCTCAGCTCTTTCCTTTTCGTCAGATTGCAACTCTTTTTCCAACCGCATGTCTTCTGTAAGATTATCTGACCTCGGCCTAGTTCCAGCTATCGGGTGTGTGGAGACCATGCCATCTTCAACTTGTACTAACATTTCAGGGGAAGCACCCACAATTTGGAAATCACTCATATTAANGTAGTACATATATGGGGATGGATTTATGGCTCTTAGGGACCTATATATATGAAAAGGATGAGCCGAAGAAGGTCTCGAAAACCGCTGAGATACTACAACTTGAATAACGTCACCATCCACCACATATCCTTGGCTATCTTCGACCATAGATTGGTGATATTCAGGTGTCATATTGGATGTTCTGGCTCTAGATTCAAACCCAGAAGCATCAGGAATTCCAGAAGGATCTAGAGGAGAATTAAGCCTGTCTATAATTTCATCAATCCTAGATACAGCTTTGCTATATTCGTCCTCTATTGCCTCATCTAATTTGACGTGACTTACGACTTGTATTACGTGACGGACATGATCAAACACTAAAAAGGTTTTGGTCATCATAAACACAGATTCCGGAACATCNAGAACATCGTTATTTTGATTAGGAATATTCTCAAAATATCGGACNACCTCATAGGACAAATAACCAACTGCTCCCCCCATGAACCTTGGTAGGTATCCTGATTTAACCACCTTATAATCGGATAAAATGTTTTCTAAAATCCCAAGTGGGTCAACTTCCCCGTCTTTCCTCCCTGGTCCGGTTTCAATTACGTGATCAGGTTCTGTTCCAATAAAACTATATCTAGCCAGATGCTCCCCACCCTCTACACTTTCCAATAGAAAAGAATATGGAGGACGGGCTACTTTGAGATATGCCGAGACTGGAGTTTCAAGATCAGCGTTAATTTCTCGATATATTGGCACAAGGTTGCCCAAATGTCCCATATTTTTTACTTCTGTCAAGCTAGGNTAGTACATTTTAGGCCTCCAGCAATTTGGGGGTCATACAAAGAATTTCAGTCACGGTACAATCAGCCCCATCCTTTCTTTCATCTCCTTGACTTTAGGCATTGAAATAGAAGCCGCATGGTCTGCACCAATGGCCAACAATCTATCTAATTCAGCTACGTCATTCATCAAATGTTCATATTCCTTACGTATGGGAGTAAGNTCTTCGATAACCACTTCCGCGACAGCCTTCTTCAAGTCACCATATCCTCTCGCTGATTCAAAATCACGTTCCACCTCTTGTTCACTTTTACCTGTTATGACTTTATATATGCCCAATAGGTTATTTACTCCCGCCTTTTCCTCTTCTTCGGAAAAGCGAATTTCGTTGCCAGAATCTGTCACCGCTCTCATAAAAGATCTTTCTATTTCTTTCGGATCATCCAATATCCGTACAGCGTGACCTCTTATATGGGAATAACTTTTGGACATTTTTACCAAAGGGTCATTAAGGCCCATAACACGGCCTCCTATATCCGGTATGACAGGCTCAGGNACAACAAAGGTTTCACCATAAATGCTATTGAATCTGTTAGCGATGTCTCTCGCAAGTTCTACATGCTGTTTCTGATCCTCCCCAACAGGCACTTCATGGGCATCATAAAAAATGATGTCACCAGCCATTAAAACCGGATAGTCTAGTAATGCGGTAGACACACTACCCCTACCCTCTGACTTATCCTTGAATTGGGTCATACGCTCCAACCATCCGAGAGGTGTNACGCAATTTAAGAGCCAACAACCTTCTGCATGAGCTGGAACATGACTCTGTACAAACAATGTGCTTTTTTGAGGGTCCAACCCACAGGCAAATAAAATTGCTGCAAGATCTCTAGTTTGAGACACAAGTTGCTCTGGATCCGGGGTTACTGTATCAATAAAACCTGCCCCCAAAGCATGNAGATCAACCACGCAAAAAAAGTTCTCCTTTTCTGATTGCCGGTCGACCCAACCTTTAAAAGCGCCCAAATAATTACCCAGTTGAGGATCACCGCTGGGTTGTACTCCACTGAAAACTCTTTTTATTTCCTTCATAATTTCCCTGTAATTAATTTTTTTCAAAAAAAAACCNCCCCTGACAAGGGGCGGTTATATTACCGCGGTGCCACCCTTCTTCCTCTTAATATTTAAGAGGCACTCATTGGAAGTTAATTCCTAGGCTATTATAACGGGGCCTATCCGTCTACCAACGTCAAAGGAGGCGTTAGTAGCAGCTCCCAGGCCCATTCGCTTTCTGCAAATACACCGGCTCTCAGCTTACCCGGCTCTCTTAGTACCGCTGGAAAGTTACTATTCCTGTTCATCGCCTTATTACCGAAACAATTATAACCCATAATGTCTACTTGAAAGCCGGTATTACCTCTTTACCAAACAGTTCTATTGAGGTCATTACTTTCTCATGAGAGACTTGATCGGATTGCATTATCAGCAGAAGTTGGTCCNCACCAATTTCTTGATGACGACGGACCCCTTCTATACAAGATTCAGGATTTCCGGCAACAATAACACCCCTGTCAGCTAAAAGTTCAGCAGGTAATTCTCCCAACATTGCCCTAGGCGCACCTCCACCTCCCAAGTCTTCCTCACCACCCAAAAATCTGGAAAAGTTTGCTTTTAGGTCATCCGGTACCCCTCCCCATGAATCCAATAATTTTTCATAAACATCNGCTCTGTCGGCAGTGTATGGGCGATTTGGCCCAAAAAACTCCTTGATGGCACTGGCCCCAATCTCTTTAGCTTCTTGATCATCATATCCACAATGACCTAGAGTGAAATTAGCCCATTGGTTATTTACAAACCCCCCAATCGGTTTTGCATTTTTAATATTTTCTCGATAATTGTCTACATGTTCCTTCATACCTGCGGGTGCCCCCGAACCAAATGATAAAACTCCTATCCCTTTTTCAGCGGCCATTTCATAACTGGTAGCCTGCGTGCATGCCATCCAAATCGGAGGATGAGGAGATTGTTTAGGTTTTGGCAATATTTCTCTTTCGGGAATATCGAAATGCTTACCTTTGTGGGAATAGAGTCCTTTTGTTTGCCATATTTCAGGAATAATATTTAAAGATTCTTCCATAATTTCTCTAGTATCCCTTGGGTCGATTCCAAGGCCTAATTGCTCATATGGGCTACTGCGACCAACTCCAAATTCAACTCTTCCACCTGAAAGATGATCCACCATAGAGACTCTCTCGGAAACCTGGATGGGATGGTGNTTAGGTAGTACGACCACCCCAAAACCTATTCGTATGTTTTTCGTAAGTCGGGACAAAGCCGAGATCACCACCTCAGGAGCAGAAGACCCGGAAAACGTCGTCAGAAAATGATGCTCAACAAACCATAAATGATCAAACCCAACTTCGTCCGCAAGACGACATTGCTCAATGGTTTCATCGATCAAGGATGAATAATCGACCTCGTAATCCGTGTGAGGTCGCTGCATTTCGTATAAAAGGCCGAACTTCATAATCAATCTCCAGCATATTTCGCTTACTTTGCTGCAGTCTAACATAAGCCAAACAAACACTCGATAAAGCCAAAATTATGTGTACACTAGCTAAATAATTAAAATCCACAGGGGGAAAATATGAATATTCTAATAATGGCTGCTGGGGCTGTAGGAGGATATTTTGGGTCAGTTTTATCCAAAACAAATGAAGTTACTTTCATCGCCCGTGGAGAGCATTTGGGAAAAATCCAGAAAAACGGGCTTTCAGTTAAAAGCGTTACGAGCGGGAACTTCGTTTCCAAATCCAAGGCATATGAATCACCGCCGCCTGGATATAAAGCTGACCTGATTATCTTTTGCGTTAAGGAGTATCAAAATCAAAAAGCATGCGAAGTTATCTCAAATTCAGTTACAGATGACACAACGATTTTAACTTTGCAAAACGGCCTTGGAAGTGGAGATATTTTAGGAAAGGAATTCGGAAGAGAAAAAATTCTCTTGGGAGCTGCTTATATTGAAGCTTCAAAGGGTGCCCCGGGTCTCATAGTCGAACATGGTGGTGTTTGTAGAATTACTTTTGGCGGGCAAACCGAAGAACAAACAGAAAAAGTTCAAAGGCTAGAACAAATATTCAAAGTTTCCTCCATAGACTTCACCATATCCAAAAATATAAATGATGACCTTTGGCAGAAATTAGTCTTTATTAGTGCTCTTAGTGGAATGACATGTATAACCAGATCCAGCTTCAAGGAAGTGATGGCTCACCCTTCTACTAGAGATATCACGAAAGCCTTGGTTAATGAAACGGCATCTGTAGCTTCCAGATTGATCCCAAATTTTTCGACAGATACAGTTGCAAATGTAATCGAATATTTAGAGACTCACAAAGATGACTTAGTATCATCGATGCATCAGGACTTATTAGCTGGTAATCCCATGGAAATTGACGCCATAAACGGTGCCGTAAGCCGTGAAGGTAAAAATTTAGGTATACCAACTCCATTAAATGACATGATAGCCTCTTGCCTATCACTTCAAGACTTAAGAGCACGAAGTTAAAAGTATATTCAATCAAAAAAGGATATTTAATGAAATATTTTTATAACGCGGAAGATGCCACCCAAAGAACACTTGCCCCAGGCGTCAAATTGAAAACCATGTGGGGTGAAAAAATCATGATGAGTCTTGTGGAACTTGACCCCAAATCAGAAGTTCCTATGCACAGCCACCCACACGAACAAGCAGGAATGGTACTTGAAGGTGAATTTGAGTTTACGATCGGAAGCGAATCTAAGAAAGTGTCTAAAGGGGAGTATTACATTATTCCAGGCGGTGTTGAACACAAAGTGGTAGCAGGGACAAACCCTGCAATTGCCTTAGATATTTTTAGTCCACCTAGAGAGGATTACAAATCGTAAAACTGGTGTGCTGAAAAATGTTAGTCACACCAGTTTTACCAGCAATATTTCTCTACGCTCCGAAGCGTACATCGGCGTTCGGATCACTATAATCTACGCCTTTTGTAGCCCAAAAAATCTTTGCGATTTCATCAACAGCTTCAACCAACTCTTTCGCTGAGGATGAACTTACGCCTTGCTTATTAGCTCCAGCTAATTTGTTTGCATTCCAGAACAACTCATGAAGATTTGGGTAATCAGCAAGATGCTCTGGTTTGAAGTAGTCCGACCACAATATATTTAGTTCGCTCTTTACTCCCTGTGCATGCTCTTCCTTAACCGCTATATATCGAGCCACTGAGTTCGGGACTGATATGTCTGGAGTTTCTAAATCAGCCGCCTCAAGGCGAACCGCCATTTTTAATACTGTCTGAGCAGCGATTTTTGCACTTATAGGATCGTAAATACCGCATGGTACATCACAGTGAGCTTGAACAACTCCAAATAACTTCGAAAATATCTTCATATGTAACCTTCCTTAAACATGACCTTGCCCTTCAAGGCCAAAAACTTTAGTTTATACGAGAAACCTATTGGCTAGTTCCTAACTTTTAAGATACAGAAATTTACCTGCCAAGGCAACAACACATATATCAACTTAAGGTGATCAATGTTTCATATAAGACGAGTAAAAAACAGAAGTATGGAACCTACTTTGAAAAACAATTTTTTGATCCTAACTAAAACTTTCACATTGGCTGAGAGAGGCAAAATTGTGACATTTCACAATCCCACGCTTGGATCTAAAACATTGATAAAGAGGATAGTGGCAATCAAAGGCGATCGCCTAATAATAAAGGATGGGTCAATATTTCTAAACGGTGAACCTTTGAAAGAAACTTATATTTCCAATTTACCTAAGACAATGACAATTGAAGAGAATTTTGATTGGGATTTGAAAAACGACTCGGTAGTCGTTTTGTCCGATAATCGAATAGGAAGCAATTTTGATAGCAGAACGTTCGGAGACGTTAAAATTGATCACTTAGTAGAGGAACTTGTCACAAGATTATGGCCCATTAGGCTCCCTAAACCTGAAAATTCTGCATTAGATGGTCCACAGATATGATTTTAGTAATATAATTCACCGGTACACATAAACTAGATTCCCTTCAGAGGTGGTCCATGACAGAGTCTATAGTGCTTTATACTCATCCAGATTGCTCCTATTCAGACGCGTTGAAGGAAGAGCTTAATGACTTGGCACTAGATTTTGAGGAAATAAACCTCGCCCTCAAGCCTGAACTATGGGAAAAAGTGGAAGAATTGACCGGTGGGGAAAGAATAACCCCTGTTATGGTAACTGGGGACAACGTTGAGGTAGGTTTTCACGGAGTTGGTTGAAGTTACTAAGAAAAAGTGGTCGTGAGCCACTAAACCAAAACTTCAAGGGTGAAATTGCGTTGAGCTAAACAACAGGGTCAACCAATTCGAAAAATGGAGAACAAATGATTTGGGTTCGTAGAATAATAGCGTTGCCTTTCATCATCTTGGCATTCCTTACCTTCCAGGTGGGTATACTCGCACAACAAACTGCCTCCAATCTTATAAGCCCATCCTTCTATCTTGAAACGTTAGCGGACTCTAATATCTACTCTTTTTTGCTAACCGATCTCCCTACCACTGCTTTAAAGGACGTTCGAAAAGCCAACAGTAATCCCATCATAGACCAGAGCGGACTCTCCGACGAAACTATAGTCACTTCGATAAACACGATACTCCCACCTGATTGGTTGCAGTCTAACTTTGAATCGACAGTAACAGGCGTCGGAGATTACGTGACGGGGAAAACAGACGAGTTCGCGATATCGATACCTGTAGATGAAAGGGTTCAGGCCGCCTCTGACCAAATAACTTTTATATTGAACGAAAGTGATATATATAAAATGGTTATGGAAAATCAGGTCCGACCTGTCGTTTCTGAAGCCTCCAAAAACAAATTGCCTTTCGACGTTTCTGTAAATGAAGAACAGTTAATGTCTTCGATACAGAAAATCATATCCAAGGAATGGCTTACGGGCGAAATAGACTCTGTCCTGACCGAAGTGGTGCCATACGCGGTCGGATCTGAAGACACTTTCTCATTAGTGGTTACTGTAGACGATCGAATCGAGGTAGCAGTAGGTGAGATAAAATCCCTGATGGCAGATGCCAACGCCTATGAAGCACTTTTTGAAGGATCAATAGCCCCCAATATATCGTCCTCCATTGGTAACTCAGCGAAGTTACCTTACGGAATAGAAATAACAGATGAAGAAATTTCATCAATAATCAAAAAAACTGCCCCACCTTCATGGATGCAACGAACTACTGAATCGGTTCTAGATAATGCAACACCTTATCTAGTCGGAAAAACTGACGAATTTAAAATTTCTATCAATATAGAACCGAACAAAGAAGAAGCTGTCTCCGATTTAATGGATTTAGCTGAACGAAAATTCAATGACAAACTAACTGACCTTCCAGATTGTGACCCATCTGAAGTAGTAAATATATTGAACAGCCCAGTTGCGGGATTACCTTCTTGTTATCCATCAGATCCTGCTCTAAAACAACAGATGCAGGGTTTTACTAAATCATATGTGACAACTGTTATTTCAGCTGTAAGGCCGCAAATTATCAACACAATCCCCAACTCCATCGAATTTGATCAAAATTCCCTCCGGGAAGTCGTACCACCAGAAGCACTGGAATCTTTTGATCAAGGAAGAGAGATAGTAAAAGAGGGATATATTTTCACAGAAAAAGACTTAGAAAATTTGATAAAACAGGGAGCAGGTGACAATTCTTGGAATCAAGTTGCCAAGGTACGAAATTCCCTCTCAAAAGGAATTCAATATAACGAACAAGACTTCCGGATTCACATTGAAACAGTCACAGCCGACGGCGGCCAAACTCTTTCTATGCTTGATCAAATGCGTGGGATTTTAAAGCTCGTTCACATGTTTAACATGGCAGTTTATATTCCAACAATTTTAATAGCAGCAATAGTAGGCTTTTTGGGTGGAAGAGGATGGATACAAAGGCTCATGTGGGCAGCTATTACAATGCTAATTGCTTCGATCTTGGTATACGCGATTTGGGGTCCTGTTTATTCTTCCATCGCTGAACCAATTATCCATGTACAAATTGATCAAATTGCGTCGCAGGCTAGTGGTCAAATAGCTCCTCAATTTCTGGCAACCGAATCACTTGTCGTTCAGCAAGTTACAAATATCGGAAAAATTGCTATCTCAAAATTTATAGCGGGAATTTCAGGAACAGCTCTAATTACATTGATTTTGTCTTTGGCTATTATCGTAGGTTGTGTCGTCTTAAATAAGGTTAATTCTAGATAGAAAAAAAGGGAACACAGATATATGGCAAGAGTAAAACAAATAACTGAGAAAAATGAAATCTCAGCAGAACATGAAGAAATATTTGATTCTATAGCCTCCTCTAGAGGCAGAATCAGTGGCCCTTTTTCAGTCTTATTGCATAGCCCAGAAATCGCTGGCAGAGCGGCACATTTGGGAGCATACATACGTTTCGAATCGTTGCTTGATGACGATGAAAGAGAGGTCGCAATCATTACAGCCGCACGAGAAATGAATTGCAACTATGAATGGGCTTACCACGTACCAATAGCAATCCAAGCTGGTGTATCTCAAGAAGTTGTAGATGTTATTAATCAAAGAGATTCTACGAGTGAAATAGACTCAAATTACGCCTTGATAATAGAGTATGCGAGGCAACTAATAAATGCCAAAAAAGTAGACGATGAAACTTTCAATAGAGCGGTGACAAAATACGGAAACCAAGGGGTGACAGAGTTAACCGCCACGATTGGTTATTACGGAATGCTAGCATGTGCGTTAAATGTTTTTGAAGTAACCCCCGAAGCAGGGAAACCCGCTCTGATTTAAAAGACCAAGCAGCTACAAGTCGCCTATTGATAAAATACAGGAATAAGTCCCTACCGCTCAGACTATATGCTGGTTTGGATGATTAGTTACACTAATAATAAAATTTGACCCATTCATAATTACATTGGGTTAGCTAAGGTATCCTGTAACTTCGTCATATTCCTCGTCAGTGAGCTCCCAGTCCGCAGCGGCAGCATTAGCGACGACCTGTTCTGGCTTGGTAGCCCCGGCAATAACCGAACTTATCTCTTTGTTATACAACAACCAAGCAAAGGCCAATTCTAAAACAGTTCTATTCCTATCTTCCGAGAATTTGATCAATCTCTCCAGCAATGTGTAATTGTCATCATTGAATAGCCCTTTATTGTCAGATTCGAGCCTAGACCCAGCAGGGGAAGGTGAATTCTTTCTGTATTTCCCAGTTAGGAATCCATTGGCGAGAGGAAAGTATGGGAGAATACCAACCCCATATTTGCTACAAAAAGGAATTAACTCTTGTTCCACATTCCTTTCAAGCATACTGTAATGAGGCTGAGCACTGACAAAAGTCTGTATACCTAATTCTTTTGAAGTCCATACCGACTCACATACCTGCCATGCTGTAAAATTTGAACACCCAAAGTACCTTATTTTGCCTTGAGTAACCAGATCATTCAACGCTCTCAAAGTCTCTTCCACTGGTGTTGTTGGGTCCCACCAATGAATCTGATATAAATCTATATAGTCAGTACGCAATCTGGTCAGACTTTGCTCTACTTGTTCCATAATATGCTTTCTTGAGTTTCCAGCTTGGTTAGGTCCTTCTGACATACGACTTGAAACTTTAGTAGCTATCACAGCCTGTTCTCGCCTACCTTCCAATGCCTTGCCTATATATTCTTCAGAGAGGGTATTGCCATAACTATTCGAGGTATCAATTAAATTAATGCCGACATCAAACAGCTGACTTATAACTTCATTTGAACTCTGGTAATCCAATCTTCCACCAAAATTATTAGCCCCCAGTCCAACAGCAGAAACCTCCAATCCAGAATTTCCTAATTTCCTATATTTCAAACTTCAACTCCTAATGAATTATTTTTTTTCAGGTCTAGATATAAAATAGCCGTCTTCTTTAGTGATTCGAAGTGCAAATGAATGGGAATCTATATCCAACGCCATCTCACGATCCTCGATAGGCCATTGTGGGTATAGCGGGTTTTCATATTTTTGGGATTCTTCTCCCGATATNACCAAAGAGCGCACAGCTTCATTATCTGGCTTTCGACCTTGNAGGAGGTTCCTCATATAAAGACCGCATTGCTCGTCCTCGTCAGCTCTTGTTTTCCCTTCAAGACCCATGGCCACCAATGTGACTATTTCCGGTTTGGAATAAAGGATATTTTTGACTGTTGCATCGGCAACTGCGAACGATCCTCCATATACAATTTCCGCGTGGCAAGCGGCTGTGACTCCGACAGTGCCTGCTCTGGTGGATTGAATAATAGTTTTACCTGTCAAATCCACATTCTTCAACTCATAGGGAGAATTCCCAAAATCAAAGCCTTCCGGTTTTTTTCCACCAACTTCCCCCATCAAAAGGTCTCCTCTACCTTGTTTTTGAAGATCAAAAGCCTCTTCAATTTCTGCNACTAATACGATCTCTTTGGCCCCATTCTCAAAAGCCACAGCCTCTGTNGTAAAACATCGAAAAACGTCTATAATTACCACAAGTCCCACTGCATCTTGGGCTCCAGGTAGCAAACTTCCCATTCTTATTTCCAAATTAATCTTCCTGTTCTCTCAATTCCATAGGTAGGTTAAAAGTTATATTTTCTTCTTCGCCCCCCATTTCAATTACTTTGTCGGGTTTAATAAAATCTATAATCTCCTTAACAAGTGAATCAGGTGTGGAGGCGCCTGAAGTTATTCCGACATTAGATACACCCTCCAACCAACTCATATCAAGTTCTTCAACGCTATTGATCAAAAAGGCTGGTAGTCCATTAGCTTCCGCCACATCTTTTAATCTATTGCAGTTGGAGCTATTTTGAGCTCCTACGACTAAAAAAACTTCCACATGACCGGATATTTCTTTAACCGCTATTTGTCTGTTGGTTGTTGCATAACAAAGGTCATTTCTCACTAATACATCACCAAAAGAATTCTGAATGTTTTGTATGGATTTTTCAGTGTCGTCCACGGAAAGAGTGGTCTGAGTTAGTACTGCAACAGGAGTTGATTCATCCCATTTTGGCGCATTATATGGTTCCCTATCGTCTACAATTTCCATGTCTGTCTGACCAGTTGTACCTTTGACTTCCTGATGCCCTTTATGACCAACAAGGATTATTTTTCTTCCCTCACGGTCGTATTTTTTTGCCTCATTGTGAACTCTAATCACCAAAGGGCACGTCGCATCCAAAACATCTAANCCTCGTTCTTTTGCTTTCACGAAATCATCTGGAGCTGAACCATGTGCTGAAAAAACCACCCTTGAGCCCCTAGGGATCTCCTCGACGTTCTCTACGGTAATGGCACCCTTTGATTCCAGATCATTTACAACATGAGGGTTATGAACGATCTGATGTTTAACATATACAGGAGATCCATACTTTTTCAAAGCCAGCTCAACAATATCNATAGCTCTGACAACACCAGCACAAAACCCTCTCGGTACTCCCAAATAAACGTTCATTTATGCCTCCAAGAACAGCAAATATCGGACACTCAACGTAGGATATCAAATTTATCTTTTGCTCANGTTCATCGTCACATTGTAGTCGTAAACTCCGAGTCGTTGTATACTAAAGTTAATAACTGTCGTACTGGAGATTCCACCCTATATGAAATTAGCTCAGCGGATGAGTCGCCTCGGCACTGAAACAGCCTTCGAAGTACTAGCCAAAGCCCAGCAGTTAGAAGCCCAAGGTAAGCATATTATTCATCTTGAAATCGGGGAACCGGATTTTGAAACTCCCACGAATATTGTTGAAGCTGGTAGGCAAGCATTATCTGAGGGATTTACTTCCTATAACCCCTCCCCCGGTTACGATGATTTGAAAGATGCCATAGCCAAGGAAATATCTAAAAGCAGAGAAATAAGCGTCAAAAAAGAAAACGTCATTGTTACCCCAGGGGGTAAGCCAATAATGTTTTTCATAATTCTGGCAATGATAGAAAATGGGGATGAAGTTCTATATCCCAATCCTGGGTTCCCTATTTACGAATCGATGATCGAGTTCTGTGGCGGAAAAGCAGTTCCAATGAGATTGCATGAAAAAAACTCTTTCAATTTGGACATAGAAGAGGTGAAAGGCCAGATATCGAGCAAAACTAAATTGATGATTATCAATTCACCAAACAACCCATGTGGAAGTGTTATAGACAAAGAGAGTTTAGAAGTGTTATCTGAACTCGCAAAAAAGAATGACATTACTGTGCTATCAGACGAAATATATTCACGTTTCTTGTATGAAGGATCTCATCACAGTATCGCTAGTTTCCCAGATATGATTGATAGAACCGTCATTCTCGACGGTTATTCCAAAACTTACGCCATGACCGGATGGAGAATCGGGTACGGAGTCTTCCCAGACGACCTCGTTGAGCCTATTTCCAGGTTGGTTACCAACAGTGTGTCGTGTACTGCCAGTTTCACCCAAAGGGCTGCTATAGAAGCAACAAACGGCCCTCAAGAAGATTCAAATAGAATGGTTGCGGAATTCAAAAAGCGAAGATCCATTGTGGTAGAAGGACTAAACAATATAAAGGGGATTAAGTGCGCAATCCCTAGCGGTGCCTTTTACGCCTTCCCCAATGTCGAAGGAACAGGTATGAGTAGCTCTGAATTTGCGAAAAAAGTTCTAGAGGAAGCAGGAGTGGCAGTATTAGCAGGGGAGTCGTTTGGCAAATATGGCACCGGACATATACGGATCTCTTTCGCTAACTCAACTGAAAACTTAATAGCAGCAATTGATAGAATCAAGAAATTTGTAGAATTGAAAAGCTAAATCTATACCAATTCAGTAGAATAGCAACCATAAACACATTCTAAGTTATATAGATGGATAGTATTAGAGTTGCCTACCTTAAGATTAGCATTAGCCCAAATTAACCCAACAGTAGGTGATTTGGAACAAAATTCAAATTTAATCATCGAGTATATAGAAGAAGCTGAAACCCTTGGCGCCGACGTTGTAGCTTTTCCAGAATTGGCCGTAACCGGTTATCCTCCTGAAGATTTATTACTCAAAACTCATTTTGTCTCCGATAACGTTGCTGCAGCACAAAAAATAGCAAAATCTACAGGCCATATAACAACCATATTTGGTTTCGCAGAACCCATAGAAGACAAAATATATAACTCAGCAGCTGTAACTAATAATTACCGTATAGTCGACACTTACCAAAAAATTCACCTTCCTAATTACGGCGTTTTTGATGAAAAACGTTATTTTGAGAAAGGTAGTAATTTTCCCGTATATGATCTAAATGGAGTTAGGTTCGGAGTAAATGTGTGTGAAGATATTTGGTTCTCATCCGGCCCTACTGATGTCCAGAGTAAAAACGGCGCATCTCTGATAATCAATATTAACGGGTCCCCTTTTAATTTAGGCAAACGAGAAGAAAGAGAAAATGTCCTAATAGAAAGATCTAGAGCCAATGGCGTTTATATAGCCTACATAAATATGGTAGGTGGGCAAGATGAACTCGTCTTTGACGGTGGCAGCTTTGTAGTTAGTCCTACAGGAAATGTACTTATGAGGGCTGACCAGTTCAAAGAGGATTTATACATTTATGACTTTGAACTCCCTAAATTCCAAAAATCATCCACACCCAAGGAATCAACCGGGGCAAGAAGTATATCCCTTCCTGAACAAAAAAAAGAGTTCAAAAGCATTCCATGCCCAAAAGATAACACAATTGATCAAAGTGAAGAAATATTCCAAGCATTAGTACTGGGCACTAGAGATTACGTAAAAAAATGTGGATTTAGTAAAGTATTGATAGCTTTGTCTGGAGGAATTGATTCCAGTTTGGTAGCAGCAATCGCTGTAGAAGCATTAGGACCTGAAAATGTTGTTGGTATATCGTTACCATCCAGATTTTCTTCATCAGGTAGTAAGACAGATGCCAAGGCTCTTGCAGATAATCTAAATATTAAGATCGAAGAAATTGAAATAGAAGAAATATTTCAAGTTTTTGAAAACAGCTTGAGTGACCAATTTTATGGAACGGAGTGGGGAGTAGCAGAGGAGAATATTCAATCCAGAATCAGGGGCAATCTCATGATGGCCTTATCTAATAAATTTGGGTTCTTGTTATTAACTACGGGTAACAAGAGTGAAATGGCAGTTGGGTATGCCACCATATATGGTGATATGGCAGGAGGTTTTGCAGTAATAAAGGACCTGCCCAAAATGATGGTTTACGAAATTTGCCACCATATCAATGACAGGTATGGTACCGATCGAATACCAAATACAATATTAACCAAACCACCCAGCGCAGAATTAAGGTCGAATCAAAAAGATTCTGACAGCTTACCTGAATATGAAATTTTGGACGCCATATTAGAAAAATACATTGAACAAGACCTAGGTATAGAAGAAATATTAAAAGATGGATTTGAAACTGACATTGTCACTCATATACTGAGACTTGTGGATTTGAATGAGTATAAAAGACGACAATCAGCTCCAGGGATAAAAATAACCTCTAAGAATTTTGGCAGAGACCGTAGAATGCCAATTTCTAA
>PBWI01000054.1 GCA_002728195.1 Chloroflexota bacterium | reverse complement strand
AGTTCCGAAAATATGGGCCCAGCTAGGATTTTGTCTGGCTTCTGTTAAATTCCCAACATCATAAGAAGTTGGAGCCAAAAAGTTTGCGAAGATTGCAATAAAAAAACAAATAATGACGATTGCAAAACCAATCACGGCTAATTTATTGCGTCTAAAACGCCAAACGAAATTGGCTTTCCTTCTTTTCTGGCCCTTTTCTTCGAGTTCGTTAAGACTATTCATTGCTTACGGTCCGTTAATCTGACTCTAGGATCAGCCCATGTGTAAAGGATGTCACTTATAAAATAAGTAAGTCCGAATAAAACCGCGACGAGCATAAAAACTCCCATAATGACGGGGTAATCTCTGTCAAATATGCTAGTGACAAAATGGCGACCTATTCCAGGAACGCCAAAAGTATTTTCAATAAAAATACTTCCTGTCATTAGATTCGGTATTAGTGGACCCACTAAAGTAATAATTGGAATTAAGGCATTTTTAAAAACGTGGCGTAAGATGACCACAGGTTCTGATAAACCTTTGGCTCTTGCAGTGCGAATGTAATCCGATCTCATAGCTTCAAGCATACTCACCCGAGTAAAACGTGCTATAAGGCTTGTGGGTGCCAGCGAATAAGCTACCACCGGTAGGACAATATGCTGCCACGTGCCCCAACCTTGTGTCGGCAAAAGGTCCATTTTCACAGAAACAAACATAACTAACCAAACGGCTACTGCGAAGTTTGGGACAGTTATTCCAGTTGTGGCTAAAAACGTAACGGTGTAATCAAGCAAACTGTTTTGGCGAAGCGCGGCGAGGATACCTACTGGAATTCCAACGGAAAAAGCTATCAGTAAAGTAAAAGCACCTATTTTGGCGGTTGCAGGCCATCCTCTAGCTATGGTTTCCCACACGGTGTCAGTTTTGTATATGAACGAATTTCCCAGATCTAAATGGAGCAAATTCCACAAATATTTTGCGTATTGAATATGTACGGGCTGGTCAAGTCCGTATTTACGCATCATGTTCTCTTTCGCCGCACCTTGCAATGGTATTTCAGCTTCATTCCATGGTGTACCCGGCAACCATCTGACCGCTATAAATAGAATCAAGGAAATGATTAAAACGGATCCTAGTAACCCTAGTAACCTTCCTAAGGAATATCTAATCATGCTAGAGTTTTTCCTTCATTGATGTTCCTATGCAAGCTCCGATAATTTATCTGCAAGCAGATCTATTTCATCTTCTAGCAGATAAAAAGCTGCGGCTATACGCATTGATTTGGTAACTGGATTATGGGCGGTTAGAATTCTATGATTTTTCCATAACCAATTTCCTGGCTCTGGATGATTAAGTCCTGACGTAGAAAAACAAACAATCCCAGTACTATCCATCCTGTTCATTGGCGTTTTAACGGTAATTCCTGGTATGTCTACCAGTCGTCTTTTCAATTGGTTCGCCAAATCGTGGCTTCTTGTATATATATTTTCGGGTCCAATGTTGTTATGAAATTCTAAGGCTTTGACTGCCGAGGCATGGGTTGCCCAATATCTTGTACCAAACTCAAAACGTTGTGCCGTCTTGAGACTTGTGTAGGACAATGAGTCAAGATCATAATCCTCTGTCATGCCCCAACCGACCCAACTTGTTTTCAGCCGTGTTATCCAATCGTTCGCTACATACAGGAAGCCAGTCCCCTGCTGACATAAGAGCCATTTGTGTCCACAACCCGCGTAAAAATCACACCCAAGATCCTTCATGGAAACGGGAAATTGCCCGACTGCATGAGCTCCGTCCAGCATGTAAGGAATATTTTTCGGTTTTAAGAATTCCCCAACTTCTTTGGCTGGCAATCTGGCACCGTCAACTGTAGAAACGTGGCTGAGGAAAACTAATTTGGTTTTGTCAGACAATAAAGTGTCCAAATCAGCTATAAGCTGTTCCACATTGGTTTGAAACTTGAGGAGTTTTACCTGAATGCCATAACGTTCGGCCAAATTTAAAAAAGGGAGGGATCCACTTGGGTGTTCCTCGTTGGTAATAATTACNTCGTCCCCAGGAGACCAGTCAAACCCGGAAGCCACAATGTTGATTCCATCTGAAACATTCCTTGTAAGGGCTATTTCGTCTGAGGACGCCCCCACATAGTTAGCAAAATCCCTTCTTGAATGTTCAAATAACCCCAAGATCTCATCGTTTACATCTCGATCATACGGNCCNTTGGTTTCTATAAGGCGAGTTAACCTNACAGCCTCGTCNGCCACGNTGGTGGGTGTNGGGCCAAAAGTCCCGCAATTGAGATAAGTGCAACTCGCAAGCGCNGGTATTTGTGCGCGGATCGACTGAATATCCGTTTTGAGCCTCCCGAAAAGAGCGGCCCACTTGATACAAAACTGCATCGAGCAGGCCGCTCATAATTCAACTTTTCTTCTTCTCGCGTTTCAGCAAGAATTTTTATCCGAGGCTAGTATGCTGATCGTGTGTGCTCGTTTACATTCGAGCCAACATAGACCTCATAAATGTTCTGGGCTCCAAAACCAGGATTCCAGTTTGGGAACTGAAGGCCTGCCCACCCAGCTTCGTTTGTCTCTCGCCAACTACCTTTAAGGTAAGGCTTGTGCAACTGGTTCTGGATTTGAGACCAGAAGAACACACTTCCGACATCCTCAGAAAGAATCTCTTGCAATTTAAGCATCTTGGCTGATCTCTCATCAGAAAGCGCCATCGCGCCAGCTTCAATTCTTAGGTTCTCAAATTCCTCATTATTCCAATTGTGTCGCCCATCTGTCTTGAAAACTCCCATAAAGTTGGAAGCATCCACGTAGTCAAATCCATATGAAACCATTGCGAATTTGAGCTCATGAGCATTCAGGCCAGCCATGTAAGTTTTTCGGTCCATGTTGTTGATAGTTACATCAACACCGATATTCTCTTTAAGTTGCTGTGCCACAGCTGCTGCAGTGGCTTGGAACAATTCAGTTTCTTGCCGTAAAGCCATTTCTAGCTTAGGGAACCCTGCGCCGTCTGCGTATCCCGCATCAGCCATTAGTTTCTGGGCTGCAGCAACATCAAGTCCCTGATACTGTTTTAGTTTGTCTGGTCCAGCCGCATCTGGGAAGCCGGGAATCAAGACACCGTATCTGGGCTCGCCAGCCGCTTCTCCAACGATGTTCTTAATGATTGCATCCCTGTCGATAGCTTTGGCGAAAGCTTGCCTGACTTTGACGTCATTGAATGGCTCACTTTGGAAATCAAAGAATAGATAATGAGTTCTGAAGTCACCCGGTGACAAGCCTCTTTCTTTCATGAGTTTGTCGTCATTCATTAGGTACTCTTGGTCTGCTGGAGTAAATGGTCCGTTAATGGTGTCAACTTCCCCAGCTAGATAAGCGTCGAACTTTCGTTCTCCGTACACAGCTTTGTAATTCTCAATGTAAGGCAACAGTTTACCTGTGTAGTTCACATTAGGTTCAAATTCTGCGTGTTGATTTGGAATCCACTCTTTTAGAATCCAAGGTGTGCTTGACACTGCAGTTTCAGGGTCATTTGAATAATAGTTGCCATGCTTTTCAGCTGCATGTTTTGCTAACGGCGAACCGTACATCATGAACCCTGGAACATACGGGGCAGGTGTGTCCAATTGGAACACAAGAGTCTTATCATCGGTAGCGCTGACCCCTAGAGAATCTAAAGGTTTCTCGCCAGCTTCTACTGCACCGTAATTCTCTACTTCAAGCATGCCGAAGTACCACGTAAAGTCATAAGCATGTTCTGGATCTGCATAATACTGCCATGTATAAACATAGTCGTGAGCTGTTACTGGTACACCGTCGCTCCATGTGAGATCTGGGTCGATATTGAAAGTCCAGGTCTTCATGTCATCTGAAGAAGACCAACTGGTAGCTCCTCCAGGCACAGTGGAAAGATCAGTGCTTAGTAAGGCTAAGCTAAATCCACTTTGGATTCCTCCTGCTGCAGAGTTGTACACACTGACAGGGAACTCTAAAGCTTCACCTTCTTTNTCATAATTAACTTTTAGGAACTGATCAGCCATAGGAGCTGCGTCACTAGGCATCTCACGTCCGAATACATTTGTGGCTTTTGCTGCCGGAGCTGGCTGGGTAGCAGGGGCAGGAGCTGCCGCTGGNGCTGCCGCTGGTGCTGCCGCTGGTGCTGCTGCGGTTTCTTCTTCCGAAGAACTACAAGCTATCGCGGCCGAGAGCATCAAAGCCGTCATGGCCCCAACCAACAANAACATAAAACCATTTTTGCGCATGAGTAACCTCCACACATTGTTTCTATTTGGCTTTATAGGCAACATCGCCTACAAAGCACTACTTACATTATATTATGGGAGTCAACGAGAGANGAAATTGTTAAATGTTACACGAATATTAACATTCAACATAAGAGACATTAGGTGAACCAATACCAGTCACAAATATAGTCAACTAGTAGCTTTAGATATTAAATTGAGGATCGCTGTAATTATTGATTTTGTCGTATATTTGGATGCGCCATCTTTGTGAATCTACAGCTAGCAGTCTGGATTTAGAATCGTCGAAATTAACGCAAGTTGGCAAAGCAAAAAAGGTCTCGGGTTCTAAACTTGCCACTCTTCTTCTAGCTTTGTACACGTCAGGGCTGGCATTTACATATTGCTTCTGCCATTTTGAGAGTTCTACTGCAGAACCATTTAAATTTGCGACATGGGAGCCCTCAGAGTCATAAATTTGTACCCTGTTATTTACCCAGTCGGCAACGTATATGTCTCCAGATTCGTCTACTGACACATCTGAAGGGTGATCTAAGGAAGTTGCAGAGGAACCAAAATCACCGAGCGACATTACAAATTTGCCATCTAGATCAAATTTTTGAACTCTATGGTTCTTGTGGTCTGCTATGTAGACGAAGTCGTTATGATCTACACAAATACCCCAAGGAGCTTTCATTAATCCCTCATCTTCGCCAACCCCCCCCCATTCTTTTATAAACGTTCCATCTGATGAAAACTTTTGGACCCTGTGGTTTAGAGTGTCAGATACATAAACATTTAAATTGGAATCCACGTCTATACCGGAAGGTCGAGCAAATTCCATTGGTCCGCTACCTGAACTTCCTATTGTATTAATAAGTTGCCCGTCCGTGCTGAATACATTTATTACATTTTTTAACTCATCAGTAACTAAAAGGGTTTCCCCATTGAAAACAGCACAACTTGGCCAAGAGGCATCGAAATTTTGTTCATCGACTTCTCTGAACGAAAGAGAAATTTCTTCATCATCTATGGAAGGGCCNACAGTCAGTTTCAATATGTCTGAACCATAAGTATCGCGTAGGACAACGTATAAGTCATCGCCCGTACCTTGAGTGGTGTAAATGATTCCCCTAAAGGCTCGGCCACCAACAACGCGATTATAGTCAAAAGCCCGGCCTTTTGCCGATGTAGTTAGCATTTTTAAAATTCCTGTCCGGCTAGTTTCAATTTGAAGTGGCCATAAATTTTGGTTTTTCGAAATTCCCTCCAACGATTGGCACAGGGTCCAATCGCATCCAGTCTTCGGCTAGCGTTGTATATACACTTCGAAAATCCAAATCAGGTACTAAATCACCTTGGTCTAGATCTCCTTCCTTCATTGAAGGGTATTGTCCATACTCCCCACCAGCAACGTTTTTCCCAATAGCTAGACACACTCCGCCAGCTCCATGATCTGTTCCTGCGCCATTGTCGTATACTCTTCTGCCAAATTCCGAAAACAAAAACATTGTGACGTTATCTGCTGCCCCGTGTTCTTCTAGGTCATCAAAGAAATCTCTTATAGCTGCTGAAGCTGAGGACCACAGCTTGTTATGGGTTGAAAGTTGGTCCGCATGTGTGTCAAAACTCCCAAGGTCGCAGTAAAAAATTCTTGTACCCAAATTTGCTAAATGTATTTGAGCTATACCCTTAAGTTTTTTAGCTATTGAAGTATCTGAGTATTCCACTGTCGAGGAGTACATGCTAGGTGCTACATTCAAAATGTCAGCACCTTTCATAGCATCAAGNCCAGTTTGTCCCAGGAATTCCATTACAGGCCCAGAACCAATCATGGGCGAATACATTNTTTTGTACCTGTCTANCACTCGATCTCTTTTTTGTTCAGGGGAAATATCAGTCAAAAGGCCATAATTATCTAAATTTTCTACAGTGGCCACAGGTACATCAGGAGCAACTAAAGCCCTATAAAGCGACGGGCCCATACTGACAGCCGTTACTACATTCTCTTTGTTGGGATCAATCTGCTTGATTGCCCGTCCTAGCCAGCCTTCTGTTCCAAGAGTTTCTGGTTCGCAGGTGTGCCATATATCCATGGATCTGAAATGTGAACGAGGGGAATTTTCATAGCCAACACCATGGATGACAGCAACATTGCCTTCTTTGTACATATCAGCCAAGGGAGCCATCGCAGGGTGGAAGCCGATTTCAGGTGTAAGCTGTATTACGTCTGATTCGGCTATATTTACGGAAGGTCTGTAGTCTCTGTACAAAGAATTACTATGTGGGACTACAGTGTTCATGTAATCATTGCCACCTGATAATTGAACCACAACTATCACGGGATCTTTGGATGTACGTTCACTCATAATACGTCTTCTCCATGTTCTTTTGATCTATTTAGATACAGTCTAATTATGCAAATTGATATTCTCTAGTTGCTACAACAAGTTGCAGTAACTCTAAAGTTCTCGTGACCCCATCAGAGTCCCAGTCAAAGTCACCTTGTGAAGAAACATGTTCCAGAAGTTCAGACCGCGTTTTCTCAGCTATTTCTAATGGACCCATGATATCAAGACAGGCGGTCACAACTTCTTCAGGTTTTGAAGCTGATCGACTGACTTGGTCTATTATGCTTTTGACACCGGGGCGAGAATAGTCACTAATCATTTCTGACATGAAATTTGTACGCTTCATAAGAGTCCCGCTATTGATCCATTCGATTCCCGAGTGCCACCCCTCAACACTTGGAGGGTTCAAAAGATCCTGGCCCATATAAACAATTTGGCCAGTCCAGTCCAAGATATCAGGACCAGGGAGGCCACTATCCCCTACCAGCCTAAGCGTACTCACAACTACNTCAGTAGGGTTTTTTACTCTAGAAAATTGAGCTTCTTTAAAAAAGTCGCTGTTAAACAATTTTCGAAGAACGGTTTCCATATGATAATTNCTATCCATTAGCTCCTTGGCTAAAAAGTCCACCGCCCCCGGATTGTTTGGTGGGACAACGGACCAAGCGGGCACTTGAGGTTCATCTTCCACAAAAAAATTGTATAAATGTCTAGCGATAAAGTTCGCAGTGGCAGGCTTTGAAAGGATTATGTCGATGACTTCTTCCCCGTCAAAATTTCCTTTCTGCCCGAGAAATTCCTTCTCACCATAATCGTGATCGTCTTCAATGAACTTGAACTNCCAGTCCCATCTTCCCATATGGAATCTAGGTAATTTGTGTTCTAAGGTCCAACCAGTAAATGCCCTTGAACACTCCTGTACGTCTTCTTCTGTGTAATTACCCACTCCCATTGTGAAAAGCTCTAGTAGTTCCCTGCCCCAATTTTCATTGATGGAGTCTGCGTGGTTTTCGTTATTATCTAACCAGTAAATCATCGCAGGGCTTTTGGCTACCTCAAGCAAAATGTCTTTGTAATTACCAAGCCCTTTTTCTCTGAACATATCTATCATGTCTTGAATTTCATCGTAGTGATCAACTTTTGCCACTCCAGTAGCAAATATATTGTGGTAGAAAATACACATCTTTTCTTGAAGTGGTGAATTCGTATTTATCATTGTCCAAACCCAAGGTGCTTGACCCAAGCCACCCATCGTTCCTGGTTTCCACCACATTGGGTAGTACCTTAAGAATTCATAGATATCTACGGGAGTTTGAGTCGAAGGATTTAATAATTCTTCCACCGTCTCTTCATAGCCTATTTCGCACCTNTCTTCCAGTTCATTCCGTGAAGCCCCAAACCCAGCTCTCCTCATTAGGTGGGCCATTAGGCTAATCTCTGTTTTGGTTTTAGTGCTAACCATGCGCGCTTCTCCAAACGTATCTTATATATATTTGCCTTCTGAAAGTGAGGTACAGAATATCAGAAAAATTTCAAATTGCACGAGTTCAGTTTCCATTATTTTTTTCTATTTAAAAAATCGGCCAATTTTTCTCCAATCATCATGGTCGTTACATTTGTGTTTGCCCTAACAGTCTCAGGCATTATGGAGGCGTCAGCTATGTATAGATTATCCAGACCAAACACACGGCAAGTTTCATCAACGACGGCCAATTTGTTGGAAGCAATTCCCATAGCGCACGTGCTAGTTAAATGATTTCCTGTGGTTGTTGAAGAACGGAGCCATTTATGGAAGAGAGGTTTGTTTTTGAAAATATCGCCTGCAGGACTTGTGCGTTTGTCTACTATATGTTCTAAAGAAGAGCTTTCCATAATTCCAGAAGCTATTTCTACGCCTTCAGCCATTCTAGAAACATCATTATCGGTATGGAGCAGGTTCAAATTAACAACCGGGTTGTTATTTGGGTNTACTGGGTTAAGGGTTACCGATCCTCTACTGGTGGCTAGGTAAAGAGAAATCGTAATTTGTATGCCGGTTACCTCAACCTGAAGTTTATTGTCAGAAGTGCCAGACGATAAAATATCTCTGTAGTCACCATTTATTGCATACGATCCCATCCACATCATCATGTCGTCCTTTAACTTTGATTCTCGAGATGAGTATCTCAAGGCAACTTGTAGCCGTGGTGAAGTCGTGTCTAAGGATTCTAAGTTTTTCACTTTGGCATGTACAAAGTTTTGAGGATGATCCTGAAGGTTTTTTCCGACCCCTTGGAGGTTTACCAAAGGTCTTATTCCACACGATTCTAATTCTTCAGCTGGACCTATTCCTGATAACATCAATATTTTTGGGTTTGCCAAACTGCCTGCGGATAGAATTACCGTTTCCGCTTCAACTTGGAAAAGATCTCCACCACTTTCAACTTCAACGCCCGTGATTTTGTTCTTAGTCATAATTAATCGNTTGACAGTGCAATTTGGACGTAAGGTGAAATTCATGCGATGTCTTGATTCTGAAAGGTACCCTAGGGAGGTACTTACTCTGATTCCGTTCGGATTGTTGCAAGGAAAGGCTCCTACTCCGGTTGCCTCTGGCAGATTAAAATCCTCTGTTTCTCTATAATTTCTGTCTAGACAGGCTTGGTGAAAACCTCTTTGTGGNTCCGTCCAAGTATCTTTAGGAAATCTACGAGCAACTATTGGTCCTTCTTTTCCATGGAAGTCGCCTCCGAAATCTAAGTCAGTTTCCAGTTTCCTGAAATAAGGTAATACCTCTTGATAATTCCAGTTATTAAGACCATGTGCCGCCCAATTACTAAAATCGTAAGTCAGGCCGCGAAGAAATATTTGTCCGTTTATTGCACTTGTNCCACCAGTCAGTTTTCCTCTAGGAAGCCGTATCATGCGATCTGCAATTTCATCTGCACTATTTACACTAGCTGTATAACCCCAGTCATGTTCGTCACCAACGGCCAAATCTGTTCCTGTTGCATACCCGTATTTAACATCGTCTGGTAAAGTTTCAAAGTTTGGATAATCAGGNCCTCCTTCAAGAAGGAGTACAGAATTGTCAGGATTTTCTGAGAGCCGCGTCGCTAAAATTGCGCCAGCGGAACCAGCACCAATAACTATATAGTCATACTTCATCAGGCAAAATCTCTTAACCTACAAGTTTTGGTTAGGGTATCAGGAATTTAATTTCATATCCTGTATCCTTNTATGGAAAAGACGATGTATGGGAAAAAACATGTATTNCAATTAGGAGTTCGCGGTGTTGCTTGGGCTTTTTGGTGGGACTTTCGATCCCATACATAATGGGCATATTCAAGCTGCTAACTCAGCACAGCAGACGCTTGAATTAGATAAAGTGATAATGGTTCCCGCAGGCGACCCATATTTAAAACGGGCTAATTTAACTGCATCCAAATTAGATAGATATAAGATGGTATCTTTGGCAGTTAAAGAATTTCCTTTCTTGGATGTTTCAGATATTGAAATTCTTCGGTCGGGCCCTTCTTATACGGTGGATTCTGTTAGGCATTTCAAAAAAGATGGTCATACCGTGATTGTCCTTCTTGGTACAGACTCAATTATTGAAATGGATAATTGGACTGATCCCAATACACTTCATTCCGAATGTGAAGTGGTCGGACTGACCAGGCCAGGGATCAAAATCGATAGTTCAGAGGCCTATCTGATACGACAAGAAAAATACTCGATAAGAACTATTGAATCCAACTCATCTTTAATTTCATCAAGTGAGATTAGAAATCTTATACAAAAAGGTGCTGACATAAGAACNATGGTCCCTGAGTCAGTTCATGAATACATTCAGAAAAAAAAGCTATATCATTCATTGACTTGAATATTTATAGGATAGGTGCCATTTTTGAAATGAGTGATATAGAAAGATTATTGGAAGTTGCTAAGGAAAGAAAGGCATTATTGTTTGGTGATTTCACNCTTTCATCCGGTGCCAAAAGTAACTACTATTTTGANGGCCGTCTTCTAACACTAGATCCTGAAGGGTCATTCCTCACAGCTAAATGCTTGCTGCCCATTTTATATGAATCCAAAGTAGATGCTCTGGCAGGGCCCACTTTAGGGGCGGACCCAATTGTATCTTCCGTCAGCACTATGAGCTATA
This sequence comes from Chloroflexota bacterium, assembly GCA_002728195.1. Classification (GTDB taxonomy): domain Bacteria; phylum Chloroflexota; class Dehalococcoidia; order Lucifugimonadales; family UBA826; genus UBA11996. The sequence goes on along the minus strand of PBWI01000054.1, from coordinate 5,852 downwards.
TCGAAGGAAGGCCTGTTCCTGCACTTATTGTTAGAAAAGAAAAGAAAACTCATGGTGGTGGAAGAAACATCGAGGGACATTTTTTTCGAGGCCAAAGGGTTGCCGTGGTTGATGACACTTGTACAACAGGGGGTAGTCTGTTTCATGCAATAGAAGCAGTGGAAAACGAAGGATGCGAGGTTGTAAAAGTNTTGTCAATTATGGACCGAAGGGCTGGTGGCAGTGAAGAACTTGAGCGTAGAGGATACGACTTTCAAAGCCTTTTCGTTGCTGACGATAAAGGGGAAATTCACATTGAAGGGATAGGATCATAAAAGCATATTGATGTTATCCCTGTTAAGTAGAATTCAAGATAAACCTTCCTATCGGTGGTGGATTTATGCCGCAATAGCAGTAGGAACTTTTATAACAGTTGTTGAGCAGTCGGCAACTTCTATTGTTGTTCCTAGCATAGCTGAACATTTTGGCGCTGATATTCCTACNGCACAATGGATGGCAATTGCCTATATGCTCAGCGTTAGTGCTTTGATGATGCCAGCAGGAGCTATTGCTGATTCTATNGGTAGGAAAAGGATNTGGGTTTGGGGTTTGCTGGTATTCTGNTGTGCTACTTTTGTGACCGGATTGTCTCAAGAGTTTTGGATGGTACTTGTAGGTAAAATTTTTATGGGGGCTGGAGCTTCAGCCCTGCAGGCCAATGGTATGGCCATGGTGGCTAGTTCGTTTCCTGATGACGAGAGAGGTAAGGCCCTTGGACTGCATATGACTGTTGTTGGATTAGGAGCGATTGGTGGGCCGGTNATTGGAGGAGCTATCGATAGTTATTTGGGGTGGAGGGCGATCTTTTTCTTTATTGCAATTGTGGGTGTTATTGCGATGGTTGTCGCGATGACTGTATTGACTCCCGACGGTAAGAAAAGTAATGAAAATGGGGAGGCTATTAGGTCTTTCGACTGGCTTGGGACATTGATTTCAGCTTTGTTTCTTTTGTCTTTAATGTTATCCATAACATTCCTTAATAAACTGACTTTATCGTCTCCGTACATCATTTTAGGGTTTCTTTGTTCCATACTACTTTTCGTGGGCTTCCTATTCAGAGAGANAACNACAAATAANCCGATGTTGCCATTGAATTTATTTAAGTCAGTATCTTTTTCTCTGGGATCTTCATCTCGATTTATATCCTTTGCTGCGGGTTCGAGCACTTTTTTCTTAATGCCATTTTATTTGGTTTCAGGGTTGGGTCTCACAACTGCATTGGCTGCTTTATACCTATTACCCGGGGCGATCACTTTGGCTATTTTTGGACCAATCAGTGGGCGCATTGCTGATAAGGTTGGGACAACTATTCCGTCGGTTATTGGGATGACCTTTTCTTCAGTGGCGATGTATTTATTTTCCAATGTCAATTTGGATTCTCCACTTGCTTTGGTTGCAATTGCGTCAGGGTTGTCTGGAACAGGCATGAGCATTTTTATGGCTCCTAATACTAGTGCCATTATGGGAAGTNCGGGTAGAAATCGGTATGGTATTGTCTCCGCATTTCTTAACTTAACAAGAAATGGTGCACATGTTGTTGGAATCGCNATACCAACAGCGATAGTAGTGTCTGTCATGGCCGGNCTAGGGTATGAAGCTGATTTATCAGATGCTGANAAACTTAAAGATATTGGGTTGAGAACTGCATATGCTACGGCGATGGGAAAGGCCTTTCAACTCTCCACAGGTCTAATGATTTTTGCAGGGCTTCTGGTCATNATTGAATGGATTCTCAATAAAAACAAATCTCAAACCCGGGCCTCTTGATAGGAACCGATGCGATAAGGAAATAGTTAGAATGAGATTGATTTTGATTAGACATGCGCAATCTGTAGCTAATGCCGAAGGACGCTGGCAAGGAAAGATGGATTATGATCTTTCGGAAGTTGGTGTAGACCAAAGCCAAAGACTACAAAAAAGGTTTATTGATGAGAACCTTGACCCTACGCATGTCTATTCAAGTCCACTAACAAGAGCCTATAAAACTGCTGAAATATCGCTCCCCAAAAGTGTAATTCATAAAATTCCCGATTTGATAGAGAACGATGCGGGAGTTTTTTCTGGCAAGACCTCTGAGGAATTATCTGATGAATATTCTGTTATNTATGAAGAATTTCGAAGGTCTAGAAATTTTGATTTAGTACCAAAAGCTGAGACTAAATACTACATCAGACGTAGGGCTGAGACAGCAGTGGGTTTTTTGATTAAGGGACACAATTCAAAAGATTTCGTTGTTGCTTACTCCCATAGTGGGTTCCTTGTACATTTGGTTGCGGTAATCCTTGGGACTAACAGAGTCTGGAATCTGCGGATACCTAACACAGCTATTTTTGATTTTGAAATTGATCCAGACAANTGGGACATAAACAGTTCTGTGAATACAGATCGAAGAAGATTTCAAATAAACAGATTCTCGGACGCTTCCCACCTNTTCTAGTATATTTTTGCTAGGTTAGGTGGGGCTGCTCGTTAAACTTGATTATTCTCCAAGAAGTAGGATTGAAACGCTCCCTAGAGAGTTTCGACCATTTATTCACATCCAATTGAAATTCAAACACAGCTGTGTTTTTTGTACCTATTCCCCATAGTTTTGGGGATTCAAAAATACAGCTAATAGTGTGTTGAATTATCCCTGCATGACAGAACATAACGACCGTGTCGTCGTTATTGTGGTTGTCTAATGCAAATTGCAGAACTCTATTTCCTCTATTTCTTCTGTCAATNTCTTGTTCAGACTTGTCTACGAACGACCAATCCCTACTATCTTTGAAATTTTCAGCCTGTTCAGGATATTTCGACTCAATCTCTTCCCAGGTATGACCTTCAAATATCCCGGCACCTGTTTCCTTAAGATCCTCTAAGGTGGTGAAAGTGAGGTTCCAGTGGCCGCCAGCCAGAGCTGCTGTATCTTGTGCTCTTCGTTGAGGACTCACATAAACATGAGTAGGAACAAAATTTTCTTTTCTGAACCATTGACCTAGTTTTCTAGCTTGGGCCTTTCCCTCTGTGGTGAGATCGGTAATTTCAAGGTCTTTTGAACCCGACCATCGCATTACAAGGTTTGCCTTGGTTTCACCATGTCTGATTAAAATGAGTCTCATGGAAATAGATTCCTACCGTCAGTTGCAGAATACAAATGGGAATTTACTTTTATCAGCTTGTCAAATTGTTTCTGATAGCCAAGACGTCTCTTCGAAGTTTATTGTCACTGTTGATTAGAGAGGCCACTTTGTCATGGCCATGAAGCACGGTTGAATGATCTCGTCCGCCGAGTATTTTTCCTATTGCAGAAAGACTTAAAGAAGTTTCTTCCCTCAAAAGGAACATTGTTACCTGTCTAGGGAGTAGGTAAGATTTTGATCTCCGGGGCCCTATGATTTCATCAGAGGGAACACCGAAATAATTTGAAACCTCCGAAATAATAGTGGAATCAGAGACAGGTTTCTTAGTGTTGATCTGAGAATCTCCTATCATTCTTTTCACCGATTCGATTGTGATGGGCTCATCCCGAAATTGGGCCCAAGCGACTACCCTGTTCAACAATCCTTCAAGCTCCCTGATGTTTGATTGGATTCTTTCACCCAAAAATCCTATAACCTCTGCCGGGATATCATACTTTTTCTCTTGTACCTTCCCGTGCAAGATAGCAACCCTTGTCTCTAATTGAGGCAATTGAATATCTGTTACTAGGCCGCCTGTTAATCTTGACGTTATGCGTGACTCCAAAGTTCTCAATTCGCTGATATGCCTATCACTTGCTACCACTATCTGTTTGTTTTTGACGTGCAGAGCATTAAAAGTATGGAAAAATCCTTCTTGGGTTTGTTCTTTTCCAATGAGAAATTGAATGTCGTCGATTAACAAAACATCTACTTTGCGGTATTTGTCTCTAAACTCTTCAGTTTGCCCATTTTGGATTGCCATCACGTATTGGTTTGTAAATTCCTCAGATGTTACGTAAAGAGTAACCAATCCTTTAGCTTTTGTTTCATGTCCGATCGCCTGTAACAAATGTGTTTTNCCTAAACCCACTGGTGAATGAATTACTAATGGATTAAATATATTNCCTGGGTTTTCTGAGACTGCTTTGGCNCCGGCGTAGGCAAGCTGGTTGGAATTTCCCACAATGAAATTCTCAAAAGTGTATTTCGGATTAAAATCATAAAGGCTTACATTTGACCTCGATTGATTTTCTGAAACGTGCTCTTGAAACAGATCATCATAGCTAGTTGTATATATAGTTGTTTGCTCGTTGCCTCGATAGGGAGTTCCGCTTAGATTTTCGTTATGCGATTGGTGATTTGTAATTTCATTAATAACTGTAAATTTCAGTTTTATCTCAGATTCCACTATTGCTCTTAATTCTTGTTCAAGCATATCTAGCATGCGGTCTGCCAAATACTGAGCNGTAAAGGCATTTGGCGTTTCTACAATGAACTCGGTCGAAGTGCAAGAAATTCCATGCGTGTTGCTAAGCCATGTGTCATAGCTGGGTTTTGGAATCTCAAGTTCTACTTTTCCTAGAACAGAGCTCCAAATTTTATTCGCTTTTTGAATGTTATCTCGATCCATAAATTTTTACACAAANCCGCCTNCAGCATTTAAGCCCTTTTGTTCAAAAGGCAAACCTGGAGATTTTNCGACTCNCCCGCTTCTCCCAAACACTTGCCTCATTTGACACTAACTTTAATGTTGACCAAAGCGTGTAAGGCAACAACCCGGAAAATTTCTTGAAGAGGTTATTTAGAATAATTCAGTAAATTTTTGGCCTCTTCAGCACTCCTGAAATTCAATCAAATTTGATTCCTGTTTAAGTAATACTTTTTACACCCCATATTTAATAATGTGCAAGGGGGGGANCGGTGAATTTNGACGTCAATTTGTTTCCAGCCATTAAAGGCCCAAATTATTGTTCATGAAACACAATTCATGCGTTAGTAACAATTCTGACAGTCTATACNGCATTTGAAGAAAAATCTTGGTTTAAGTCTGAATTGGTGAAAATATTTTTTACCTTTTTAANCATCATTTAAGGGCCATTAAATTTTGTGTTGCATTGAGGATCAACCCATACCGGCATAGCATCGTTTACACATTTTCAAAGGCCTGTATCGATGATGTTNAGTCAATAAGGTGCTGGGCAGGTTAAAAGGATTAGAACTAGATGTTAACTTGTCTATAATTGAAATGGATTGGCTATAGAAGCAGGTACCTGCCCAGCGGAGACTATGATCTGCTAAATGTAGGGTTGGCGGGTTATCCTGGGAGAAAATTTTCCATTCCACTAATATCAGGAATGATAAAAACGGGGAACCTTCTACATTGTTTTCATTATTCCTAACTAGCCAATTTGCTTTTCTATTTCAGCAACTTGGCTGTCGCCGAGTATTCTAAATACTTTCGATGTAGGGTCTTCTGCAGCAACACCTCGGACGGCTTTTCTACCATTTTTCAATGTAACTATTTCCGGTTCAGCAATTTCTACTGTTTTTCTTAATTTCACACTATAGGCTGTTAGCTTCATTTCATAACTCCTTANTATGTTTTAAGTTGTCCACAACTGAATTTACATCTGAACTAAAAAATTTGCATAAGATTCACCNGTTGGCCTTCATATCCCTATACTCCAAACATGAAACTGAGGGGATAAAAATATCTCACTGGGTGGGTGCTGGGCAGGTTAAATAGTTAGAACTTTAGCAGCAAAAACAGCTATTAACGTCTTTACGGCTGAAATGGGATGGTTATAGAAGCAATGGCCTGCCCAGCGGATTTTATTATTTATCGTTGATATTTATTGCAATCCCTCACTA
>PBWI01000053.1 GCA_002728195.1 Chloroflexota bacterium | reverse complement strand
AGTAGTATCGCTCCTCTTAAATCAGATTCTGTAAGATCTGCCAAAGTCAAATCTGCTTCCTGAAAATCTGTAAAAGTAAGATTGGCTTTTATAAGTTTGGCCATTTGCAAACTAGCCCCTCTAAATATGCACCTTCTCAAACTGGCTTCAGTTAAATCGGCATTGTCCAAACGAGCAAATTCCAATTTGGATGAATTCAGAACTGCATTAGTCAATATGGAACCGGTGAGGTTTATTCTGGTCATATCTGAGCCATTTAAAGAAGCTGATGTGAAATTAGAAGAACTTGCCTGCGCACCTATCAACTTGACGCTCCTCAAGGTAGCCATAGTTAAATCTGTGTTTTGAATTATCGCACCAGACAAATCAGCCCCGCGTAGATTAGAGCTAACCAAAGAGGAGTTAGATAGATTTACCCCTCCTGTCATAAATGCCCCACTCATATTGGATCCTGTTAGGTCGCAATTAGATAAATCAGAAGCATATAATCTAGCTTCCATTAGATAAGTATCACTAAGATCAGATCCACTAAGGTCTGAATCCCTTAAATTCGCCTCCGCCAAAATACCTTCTGATGACTTAACATTGGATAAATTAGAACCACTTAAATTGGCCCCTCTGAAATTAATTCCGCGAATGTCTGCACCTGATAAATCTACACCACTTAATACTGCTCGGTGAAGATTCAGCCCTGTAAGATCTTGACCGGAAAGACTTCCGCCTCCATCAAAAATCTCTAATACCTGTTTCTCGTTGAGCTTAGACAAAAATTATATTTACCGTTTTCCTTCATTAAATGTTGATTTAGGAATAATATTTCAATTAAATGAGAAATTATATTAATCTGCAAATAATTTCTTGGTCATTAATAATTATTAAAGTGAGGGTAAATGTGTTAATTGTCCAACGAACCTACACCCCTAAGCCCGGTAAAGGAGGTCTCACCACGCTTCTAAAAATGGTGAACGAAAGCACCATTGCGATCGGCCTTCCCGAAGTTAAAGTCTATAGAAAATTCTTGGGGCCACATGGAACTGTGATTACGATTCAAGAATGGAATTCAATTGAGGATTACAATAATTCTAGGGATACAGTCAGGCAAACCAAGGAAATAACTTCTATATTTGAAAAAATATACCCGCTTTTAGACAACACGCATGTCACTGAAATCCTGGAGTCCGCTTAAATATCCAATTCCCGACACCTCGGAAAAGCAGGAGGAGATTGAATTGGGCATTGAAAACAAAAAGGTAGACGTTTTGGTTATAGGCGCAGGTGCTTCGGGCGCAGCATTCTCTTGGAAATTAGCGAAATCAGGGGCTAGTGTGATGTGTCTGGAACAGGGTGATTGGATAAACCCATTAACCGACTATTCAACTTCCAATTCAGATTGGGAAATTCACAGACAAACGGACTTTAATCCAAATCCTAATTTTAGGTCTTTGAATGTAGATTATCCGATTAATGATACTGAAAGCCCTATAGCTCCTTTAATGTACAACGCTGTTGGAGGTAGCACCATTCATTGGTCCGCCCATTTCCCTCGATTAAAACCGTCGGATTTCCGAGTTAAAACTCTAGATGATGTTGCCGATGATTGGCCTATTTCATATTTTGAACTTGAACCATATTTTGATTTGAATGACAAGATGATGGGAGTAGCAGGGCTCATTGGTGATCCCGCCTATCCACCCAAAACACAAAGGCAAACACCACCAGTGGGATTAGGCAAATTAGGAGACAAAATCACCCATGGATTCGACAAATTAGGTTGGCATTGGTGGCCTTCCGATTCAGCAATAAACACACTGAAGTACGATGGGCGTCCAGGCTGTAACAATTGCGGGCCCTGTGACCTCGGATGCTCTATAAAGGCCAAATCTAGTACCGATGTTACTTACTGGCCCAAAGCGATAAAGTTAGGTGCGCGATTAATTACTAACGCTCGTGTAAGAGAAATCACTGTGGATAGCTATGGTAAGGCAAAAAGCGCAATATACTATGACTCCGAAGGCAACATCCGGGAGCAATATGCTTCAATGATTGTGTTGGCAGCGAATGGTATTGGAACTCCTCGAATTCTGCTAAATTCAACCTCAACCAAATTTCCTGAAGGTTTAGCTAATTCAAGTGGTCTTGTAGGAAAAAATTTAATGTTTCATCCTTACTCCATTGTGACTGGGATATTTGACGAAGACTTAGAGGGACACAAAGGTCCGACACCATTAAACATAATGAGTTCAGAGTTTTACGAAACAGAACACTCTAGAGATTTTGTCAGGGGATATGCATACCAAGTGGTACGTTCTTCAGCTCCTTTGGCAACGGCTCTCAGCGGCCATGTACCTTGGGGTAAAAAACACCACGCGGCTTTCAAAAAAAGGTTTAACCGAACTATTACATTCGCAGTGATAGGAGAAGATTTACCAGAAACACATAATAAAGTTACTTTAGATCCAAATCTTTCCGACTCATACGGCATCCCATCCCCAAAAGTTGAATACCGCCTAAGTGATAATAGTCGCAAAATGTTGGACCATGGGGTAGGAACAGCGACTCAAGTTATGATGGCAGCAGGTGCAACAGAAGTTACACATGATCCCCTGAAAAGAGAGGCAGGATGGCATCTGATGGGTACCACAAAAATGGGTACAGATACAAAAACTTCAGTCGTAAATAAGTATGGTCAAAGCCATGACGTAGATAATCTTTTCGTTATAGACGGAAGCATATTCGTTACAGCTGGAGCAGTTAATCCAACCTCAACCATCCAAGCCTTATCCTTGCATATCGCAGATTATGTCATCTCAAAATCAAAATAAACTCTACCAGAGAATCATACTGAGAATGCTTTCATGAAAACATTGTCCAAAACCAATTCAGACACTTTAGCTGTAATAGCGGATCTTATAATACCGAGGGAGGGCACCTTACCTTCGCCTACCGATATCAACATCGTGGAACACATTGACGATAGCATTTCTCGTACCCCTAGGTTAATAAGATTGTTTGTGGAAGGTCTCAAAGATATTGAAGGCAAAGACTTTTTGATACTCAAAGAGAAAGAACAAATCGACTTCCTAGAAAAATACGAATCCTCTCACAATCTTTTCTTTAACGAGCTTATTCGACATACCTACAACGGATACTACACGAATCCTATGGTGATCAAAGCAATCGGAATGACGGGTCTACCTCCTCAACCAACAGGATATGACTTGGAACAAGGGGAAAATTTCAAATTATTGGAGAAAGTTAGGGATAGGGGTCAAATTTGGAGAAATCCTTAGCAAGGAATTTTTTAGAATCCTTCCCAAAATTTTTCAAAAGGGGCCAAATTATCTCCATACGCCTCACGAGCCTCCTGCATTTTCCTCCTCAGTTCAACCACTCTTTCTATAAAGCCAGCGTCTCCCGATAGATCATGTATCTCGTCTGGATCTTCAGAAATGTTGAATAATTGGGTGGATCGAACTCCATTTACGTTGTATTCGATCAATTTCCAACCCTGATACGTTACTGCTCTTTGAACATCCTTATAAACATAGTACAAATAGTCGCGGGTTGAAATTTTTTTTTCTTTTATGATCTTCATCATACTTTTACCTAAGACGCTTTCCGGAATTTCAATACCAGCCATTTCACATAAGGTAGGGTATATATCGGCTGTATAAACTAATGAATCTCTCGAAGTCTGGCTGGGAATTCCGGGGCCACAAAATATCATGGGAATATGAATACTGTGATCATAAAGATTCTGTTTACCAAAAAGACCATGTCTTCCTAAGGCAAGTCCATTATCACCAGCAAGCACTATGATGGTATTACTAATTTGATTTGATTCTTTGAGAGCATCCAAAATCAACCCTACTTGCGAATCAAGATGAGAGACCATAGCGTAATACTCTGCTATATGATTTTTTACTTCTAATTCTTCCCTAGGAACTGCAGCTAAAAGCTCGTCTCTAGCATCAAGTTCACCGTTGTCGAAAGGATGCTCAGTCATAAAATTTTCTTCGATATCAAAGTCATCTGCAGAATACATATCGTAAAATTTTTGTGGGGTAGTCCTTGGGTCATGAGGGGCCATAAAAGCGACATACGCAAAAAACGGATCATCTTTTTCGTAGTTAGAAATAAATTCAGCAGCTTGGTCAGCAAATAGGTTAGTAGAATGTCGCCCGGAATGGATATGATTAGCAATTTTTTCTTCCGATAAGGCAGGGACTCGGTATGATTGAACCCGACTTTTATAGGTTTCTATCGGCTCATATTCATGCAAAGGAACCATATCTCTTGATATTCGACCTAGATATTGTTGAGATGGGTCGTAAGAATGCACTGGTACCATCCAATGATCATATCCTCCACCAAAATAGATATCGGCACCATCTTGGAAATTTCGAATGTACGATTCAGTGCCGTTATGCCATTTACCGGTACCCCAACAGTGATAACCAGATTTACGAAGGGTTTCTCCCAACATAACATGGTCCTTGGGTATGGTCTCGCCAGAATCCACAAGATGGAAAAGTGTTCGCCCAGTCATCAACATAGCTCTGCTAGGCATGCATACAGCTGTATTTGTCCCACCCATGATGTAGGCGTTGGTTAGAGCGGTACCATTTTCAACTAGCCAATCCATATTTGGAGTCGATATTTTATCGTTACCTAGCGCATGAACAGTATCGAATCGCTGATCATCAGTAAATATGACCAATATATTTGGTTTTGACATTATTTACCTATATATTTAGGCTTTCTTTTTTCCAAAAAAGCTCTAACCGCTTCTTTTTGATCTTCAGTGTCATAAAGCATTTCTCCAGCCGAATCCTCATCAGAAATTATTTGATGCCAGTCCTCCATTCGAACCCGAAGCAACTGTTTAGTTTGCCTTACAGCTAACGGCGGATTAGCAGCGATTTCCCTAGCTACTTCCATACACTTATCCAATAAACTTGCCGGACCCACAACCTCATTTACAAGGCCTTTGGACAGTGCCCATTCAGCATCATATATTTTGCCAGTTAATGACATTTCAGCCGCAATTCCGTGACCTGCTATAGCTTTTATTGTGGCAGAAGCAGCTGTATCGGGTACTAAACCTCTTTTAACAAAAATAGCGGAGAATCTGGCTTTTTCGGTGGCGATTCTTATGTCAGTAGCTAAAGCAATAGACAACCCTGCCCCTACTGCAGCTCCATTTATCGCCGATACCACAGGCTGAGGTAAATTTCTTATTGCAGGGGCAAGTTCTTGTATCCGTCTGCGACTCTGATCAGATCTATCTCTATTCCTCCTATTCTCGGATCCTGAAGCACCCATCCTTGATAAATCAGCACCTGAACAAAATGCCTTTCCATTACCAGTAATAACTAGGACTCTAATTTCCGGAAATTTTCCTGGCAACTCATCCAGAAGTTCATGAAATTCCAGCGTCAATTCTCGATTTAAGGCATTCATCACCTCTGGCCTATCAAGAGTTAATAATCCAATATGATCATCTACGCGAAAAGATAGATTTTTATAATTTTTCATCAAAGTCTCCTTTCGCTACCAGGGTGAATCAAGTAAATCCAATCCACATCTGATGCCTGAATTTCAACATCGTTAATTGGAATTTGCCAAAACCAAATTTAAGGCCCTTTCTAAATATGTCTGGGCCAGGTGCAATTTATATCCATTTTGCCCCATAACCTTTGCATCATTAAAGACACCTGAACAGAGCGACTCAATATCCACATACTCTTTTTTCATCCCCACTAATTTACTTTCCAGAGTATTCAGCTTCCAGGGTACAGGTGCAACACCGCCAACAGCTAAACCAACTTGACTGATTATTTCATTTTCAATCTTGACCATGGAAGCAACACTCACGATAGCAAAATCCATAGATTTCCGCTCTTTTGCTTTCAAAAAAACACTGCTACCTGCCATAGATTCATTTGGTATGTGAATAGAAATCAGAATATCTCCTGGTTCCAAAATGTTCTCCCGAGTTACATCTATTTCTGGGCCAGTGAAAAAATCAACTATCGGGATGATGATTCTTTGAGATTTCCTGTAAATTTCTACTTTAGCATTCAAAGCCACTAGGGCAGTTCCAGAATCGGAAGGATGAACAATATAGCAAGAATGACCCCCTAATATTGCATGATATTTGTCGGATCCCCCCACCGCAAAACACTTTGCACCACCCTTCTTCAAACAATCAAATCTTGAATTTCTATAGTACCAACACCGCGGTCTCTGGCATAAATTTCCTCCCAATGTGGCAATATTTCGTATCTGCGGGGTAGCAATGGAGCCAGTTGCCTGAACCAGACTCTTGAGCTTGATTTTCATACTTTCACTGTTCGCAATATCGCTGAGGGTAACCATAGAGCCAATCTTCACCTCAGACTGATTCCACTCTATGTTGCACATCTCTTTAATCTGGGAAGTACTGACCAGCAAATGCGGTTCAATGATCCCTTGCTTCATCTCTGTTACGAGATCTGTACCACCTGCCAGGATATAACCTCCAGAGCCATCTCTTAAAAAGTCAGATGCCTGCTCTAATTCAGATGGTTCCTTAAATGTAAAGCCTTTCATAGTAAATTTTTCATCGCTAATAACACACTATCTGGTGTAAGCGGCAAATCATTTATTCTTACCCCAGTAGCGTGATACAAGGCATTGGCGATGGTTGGTGCTGGGGCAATACAAGGTGGTTCACCAAGGGACTTCGCCCCGAATGGTCCAATAGGGTCGATCGAGTCAGCAAAAATTACCTCAATCTGAGGATACTCCATTATTGTCGGACTTTTATGTTCTAAAAAACTAGCATTCAAAGCAACGCCACTATGAGGATCAATTTCCATATCTTCAAGAAATGTAAACCCCATCATCTGAGAAACACCACCACGAACCTGCCCTTCGGCCAGTCTTGGGTTTATTATCCTGCCTGAATCGTGCACCGCAATATATTTAATTATTTCTATATGCCCAGTCTCTGTATCTACCTCAATTTCTGCAAAATGGGCCCCGAACGAATTAACAATGTAATCTTTGCTACCAGGAGTTACGGAAGCCAGAGTTTTAATAGGGCCTGCATTATGGACTATATCCAAGAAACTAATACTTTCTCCACATTTCGACTTCACCCCATTTGGTGTTAGATACAAACCTTCCGAATCACCTAAACCAATTAACTTCAAGCTAGCATTGATGATAGCGTCCTTTAGGTCTTTAGCAGCTTGCATGGCTGCATGACCAGCTGAAAAAGTGAGAGTCGAACCTGCGGTCATCGGAGATTCTGGTGTTTTATCGGTGTGCCCAGCATTGATTCTAACCATTGCAGGGGGTATGCCTAAAGTGTCTGCTGCCATTTGTATGACTACTGTCGAACTACCTTCTCCAACATCCATAAACCCTACATTTAAAGTAAAAAGTCCATCCTGATCCAGAGATATTTCGGCATTTGATTGCCCCCCGGGTCCTCCTCGGTAAATAAACATACTCATGCCTATTCCTCTTCTGATAGGTCCGGCCGCATTTTCAATATAATCCCTTCTATCCCATCCAATAGCCTCTGCACCAAGCTTTAGACACTGGCGCAATTCATTACTGGAAAAAGGAACCCCACCTTCTACTGGCTGCGTATCAATTATCTGGTTTCTCGGTGTTGTGCGTTCACCAGGTTGTCCTTCAGGGCCGACATGATTTTTAAAACGAAATTCCAATGGGTCCATATTTAATATCTCTGAGGCCTTATCTGATAAAGATTCAAGAGCAAAATGTCCTTGGGGTGCACCTAGAGCCCGATAGGAGCCAGCTGTTGGGGTATTTGTATATACCAGCTGACCTTCATATTTCACATTTGCACATTTATAAAGGTAGAGGATACCTTGACCCGCTCTTCTTACTACACCAGGACCTGAGGAAAGATATGCACCTGTATCCATAATCGTCTTCGCATGCACCGCGGTTATCGTGCCATCTTTTTTAAGACCCATCTTTATTTCTGTATAAGTAGAGTGCCTCCTTCTTCCAGCTAAAAATTCTTCTTCTCTATCCAATTCAAGTTTCACAGGTCTACCCGTTCTAATGGAAAGTAAAGCTGCCATTACGGAGGTTCGAGTTTCGTCTTTACTGCCATAACCAGCACCCATAGCAGGTCCCACCACTGCGATGTTATTGGGGCTCAAACCCAATGCAGAAGCTAAAATATTCTTATCTGCATGGATACCTCTACTGGGTTTCCATACTGTTAACCTAGTACCGTGCCATGAAGCGAGTGCTGCACGTGGCTCTAAAGATGCTGGATGATGATCTGGAGTAGTAAATGAATCTTCAACAACATAATCTGCTTGATCAAATCCTTCTTTTATACTTCCACGCGATTCTATTAGTGGGCCACCATTAACCAAATTGCCTTCCGAATGGATTGGAAAACTCGCAGAATTCAAAGAATCGTGAACATTCGTAGAAAACGGTAAGACCTCATAGCAAACATCAATCAGGTCAATGGCTGCCTTGGCTTGATCAATATCAACTGCTGCTACCACTGCGACTTCGTCCCCTACAAAACGAACCCTGCTATCTAAAATCGGAACGTCAGGAGCGACTTTTCCTTCAGGTACATTGAAAGGGGTCAACACATCGAAAACACCATCCAATTTCGTAGCGCTGCCTATTTCGATACCCAAAATGTTTGCGTGGGGATGAGGACTTCTGAGAACGCGAGCATGCAACATATTAGGCAAAGCTATATCCGCCGTATACTCAGCCGTGCCTAGAACTTTACCTTCCAAATCAGTACGAATGTAAGACGTGCCAACTGCTGGAGCATGGGTGCTTTGTTCACTCATTAGTTTTTATTTCCAAAGCATAGGCAACCGAATCAATTATTGAACCGTAAGCATTACATCTACACAGATTTCCAGCTAAAGACAATTTTATTTCTTCTGTAGATGGCTCTTCCTCTGACTCAAAAAGCGGGTATGCCGCCATGATAAAACCAGGCGTACAGTAACCACATTGACCTCCGTCATTTTCAATAAATGCAAGCTGTAGAGGATGTAATGTTTCGTTTTGAGACAATCCTTCAACAGTCCTGATATCTTTATCTTTGATTCTGGCCGCGAGAATCTGGCAAGAATTAACAACCTTGCCGTCAAGGAGAACCGTACAAGCCCCACACTCACCTAAATCGCACCCTTTTTTGGCACCAGTTAGTCTAAGATGATCTCGTAATATATCCAACAGAGTGTCTCTGTTATCTATTTTCAGGCTATGTTCTCGTCCGTTGACAATAAACTTTGTGGTTGTCTCGTTATCGTCCATATCTACTCTGTCACTGGTAAGATGAGAATCCACATCGGCTCTTCCCCGACCTCAAATCTATCTATAAACTCCAAAGACCCGTCATTTTTTATTTTGAACACAGATATATAACCAGTATCAAGTCCCGCAGAGTATAAGAAATTTCCATTTTTATCGATATCCAAAACTCTTGGCATGGCTTCTGTTTGGGTTCTGCCATTCATATTTAGCTCACCGGTATTAGAATCAACTGAAAATCCGGCTATCGAATTATGTCCTCTATTTGGGGCATATATATATTTACCATCAGGGGTGATTTTTATCTGGGCACAAGTGTTCACACCTCCGTATTGAGCAGGCAGGGTAGATAATGTCTGCAACTCATCCAAATTACCTTTCTGATATCCATACGCAGTTACACTACTCTCTTGCTCATTTGAAAAAAACACATAATTTCCATTGGGGTGAAAGGTATAGTGCCTTGGCCCTCTGTTGTACGGCTGAGATAAGGAAGGGATATCCATAGGGTCGAGATTTCCCGTAGTCTGGTTAAACGAATACTTAAG
Organism: Chloroflexota bacterium; assembly: GCA_002728195.1. Taxonomy (GTDB): domain Bacteria; phylum Chloroflexota; class Dehalococcoidia; order Lucifugimonadales; family UBA826; genus UBA11996. The sequence continues at coordinate 19,079 of PBWI01000053.1, read as the reverse complement.
AATTTTGTTAATACCCTTTTCCCCTGCAATATGTGGGACAAGTGCATATAAATTATCTGCATCGGTTAAAACGCAATGAGCTCCGTTTCCAGTCGTCTTCCATACTTTCTCCTCACCAAAAACACCATTGTCAACTGAATGCACAGAAACAGCTCCGGCTTCATAATAGGCCGACAGAATATAGTTATTAGTTTTATCAAGTGAAATATAGCAAGGATCTCCTTCAAGCGTAGGCCCATCTGATAAATGAATTAGCTCACCACTCGAACTATCAAATTTATAAGATGACACACATGGAAGATCTCTTCTCCCTACATAGAGGATCGAATTTTGAATATCAGCAGCCAATGGAGCAGGTCTTTCACTTACTTTTGTGTCCGCAAGATGTTCTAATTTTCCATCGTTGCTATTAATCGACCAACAACTAATTCGATTTTCTCCCGCCAAAGAAACGTACAAAATTTGCCCCAATGGTATCTCCTTAAATGTTGAGTTAGTGCCAGATAATCAGTTTATCAGCACCTATAAATCGTTGCCCAGTTCGAAATAGTCCCCACTTTGATGTAAAAATTGATAGTTCACATTCCGACCACCTTGAAGATAAACTTATTTGGCTACCGTTTTCGATATTTCAGCTTTGGGAGTAGATCAACCTGACTTTAACTGACCTTAAATCCGCTTTTTCACAACGGTGGCACCAGGAAAACGGATATTTCCATGTCCTTAATATCGCATTCCCCTTGATTTTGAGTACCGGGTCCTGGTCCGTACAACAATTCATAGACCGAATGTTTTTGTCTTGGTATTCAACAGAAGCTCTAGCGGCAGCCTTACCCACTGGAATCCTAAGTTTCACTTTGATTAGTCTATTTATGGGTACATCAGGTTACGTAAGTACTTTCATAGCCCAATATATAGGAGCCTCACGGCCCGAAAGAGTGGGACCAGCAATGTGGCAAGGAATGTATTTTGCCCTTATTGGTGGACTCTTACTCGCATGCACCGCATTGTTTTCAAAACCAATATTTTCTTTTATAGGACACAGTCCAGAAGTACAAATTTTAGAGTCAGAGTACTGGATATTTCTTACTTTGGGAGGAATATTTCCCGTAGCACAGGCAACGTTGGCTGGATTTTTCAGTGGTCGTGGCAAAACATACCCAGTTATGTGGGCAAGTTTTGCGGCAACTGCAGTGAATATTGTCCTCAATTATCTACTTATTTTTGGGAATCTAGGAATGCCTGAAATGGGAATAAGGGGAGCAGGTCTGTCAACATTCATATCTGGAATGATCAATTTTCTAATACTGGCTTATTTAGCTTTTTCCAAGGAAAACAACTCAAAATACAAAACTATATCTGGCTGGAAATTCGAACTGAACCTCTTTAAGAGACTAATCAGATATGGATTACCCAATGGAGTCCAATTTTTCCTCGATATAGCAGCCTTTTCAGCCTTCATATTACTTATTGGTAGACTTGGTGATACTGAATTGGCAGCTTCAAACATAGCATTTAACATAAGTATGTTGGCCTTTATGCCTATGATAGGCTTAGGAATAACAGTATCTATTTTAGTAGGACAATCCTTAGGTGCTAATCATCCGGCGAAAGCAAAAATTGCCACTTTTTCTGCCCTACAAATGTCATTTACATACATGACAATCCTTGCTTTGCTATACCTTCTGATACCTACGGTGTTTATCTACCCGTTTTCTGCAAAAGCCGACCCCAACGAGTTTGAATCCATAAAAAGTCTTGCACTAGTTGCTATGAGATTTCTGGCCCTATGGTCAATATTTGATTCCTTCGCAATAATATGTTCCTCTGCTCTTAAAGGGGCCGGAGACACCGCCTTTATCATGCTTACTATATGTATCACAGCCTCACTAGTGTTGATAGCACCTACTTTTTTAATAATAGAAGTCTTTAATTTAGGTCTAAATGCGGCTTGGACTTCCGGTCTCGCCTACATCACATGCCTTGGATTTATTTATTCTCTCCGATTTAAATCGGGCAAATGGGAAAGTATGAGAGTTATAGAACCCGAAAAGAAACCATAGCTTTTAATACAAATTCGATATGTAAGTCAAAACCGGTTACCATAAATGTTCTGTGCCTTATTTCCAATCAACTAATTAATGACTTCTAAAGTTAGAACAAATATGCCCGGTGACAAAAACCAAAAGATGATTCTAGGTGCTTTCATGCAAGCTGCAAATTGTTCCAATTATGCCGCTTCTTGGAGGCATCCTGAAACAATGTCAGATTTCCTGAACGCTGAATATTTTCAGCGAATAGCCAGAATTCTAGAAGATGGGAAATTTCATTTTGCCTTCATTGATGATCGTCTGGCGATGCCTGGGATCTATAAAGATTCTGTAAAAGATTCATTGTTGCACGGAGTAAGGGTTGTAAAATTTGATCTTATCCCCATTGTTATGGCTATGGCTATGTCAACTAAAAACCTCGGAATTGGGGCGACCTATTCAACCACCTATCATGAGCCTTTTCATATAGCCCGGTTATTCGCTACTTTGGACCACATGACGAATGGAAGAGTTGGATGGAACGTCGTAACTTCCCTCAATGACGAAGAGGCCCAAAATTTTGGTTTGGAAAACCACCTGGACCACGATCAACGTTACGATCAGGCTGATGAGGTAATGGAAGCAATAGAAGGCCTATGGGACACGTGGGCAGATGACGCAATAATACTGGACAAGGACAAGGGAATATTTGCAGATCCAAATAAAGTTCGGAGGCTCGAGTATGAGGGATCATACGTAAAATCTAGAGGCCCTCTGACTGTGCCTCGGCCGCCCCAAGGTCACCCTGTTGTTATGCAGGCTGGTCAAAGTTCTAGAGGCAGAGACTTTGCTGCCAAATGGGGAGAGGTTATTTTCGCGATTTTCAAAACCCCAGAAGAAGGCAAAAGTATTGGGAAAGATATACGGAGAAGAGCTGAAAAATTTGGTAGAGACCCTAAAGACATAAAAATAGTTACAGCAGCCTATGCAATTCCTGGTACTACCCCAGAATCAGCGACAAAGAAAATGGAATTGATTGAAAGCCTAGCAACCACCACTGATAAATTAACCCTTCTGTCAGAACTTCTTAACTTTGATTTTGGAACCTATGAAATGGATCATAAGCTTACCCCTGAAGAACTTGACGGCATATCTGGTTCAAGAGGACTCGCGGAGCACTTCATGCGGGGCGACAAGGAACCCACAGTTTCTGAATTCATAGAAGCTAGCAACAGAGGAACCATTCAAGAACTACCTGTTTTTTGTGGCACTCCTGATAATATTGCAGAAGATATGTCAGAATGGTTTACAGAAGGTGCTTGCGATGGATTTATGATAGCAGCCACTCATATACCTGGTGCATACGAAGATTTCGTCCAAATGGTAGTCCCGCAACTTCAAAACATGGGAATTGTTCAAAGTGAATACACAACTACCACAATGAGAGAAAATCTAGGATTGCCAAAGCCATTGAGATAATCATTAGACCAATACTTCAATTTGAAAACGAGTAAAGTAGGAAACCTATGTCAAAGCAACCAAATATAGTTTTAATAATGTCAGATGATTTGGGATATGAAGTAATCGGGGCAAACGGTGGCACCTCATATAAAACCCCTTTCATTGATTCTATGGCGGAAAAAGGTATGCGGTTTGAAAACGCTCACGTTATGCCACTCTGTACTCCTACGAGACTGTCATTAATGACCGGTAAATATAATTTCAGGAATTACATCGGCTTCGGCTTAATAAAACCAGATGAAGTAACTTTTGGTCATCTTCTTACTGATGCCGGTTACAACACATGCATCTCAGGAAAATGGCAACTCTACTCCTACAACCCACCAGATCAATTCCCAGAAGAACGATCTTCCGGACAGCAAATAGAAGACGCAGGCTTTGATGAATTTTGTGTATGGCACCCTCACCATACAGAGGACAAAGGTTCCAGATATAAAGACCCGGTAATATATGAAAACGGCGCATTTAGAACCGATACCAAAGGCAAATACGGGGAAGATATATTCTGCGATTACATCATAGATTTCATAGAAAGGAAAAAAGACGACGATAAACCATTTTTCGTGTACTGGCCGATGGCAGCTACACACAAACCACATGAACCAACACCAGATAGTCCTGAATGGGACTCTTTTGATCCTCCTTCTAACCGTTCGCTAGGTGCAAAAACCTGGGCAGAACTAGAAGATGGATCTTGGCAAGATGACCCCAAATTTTACAGAGACATGGTGGAATACCACGATAAAGTTATCGGCAGGTTAATGGAATATCTAGAAAGCCAAGGACTCCAACAAGACACCTTGGTTATATATCTTGGAGACAATGGAAGCCCAGACGACGTTTGCTCCATGATGCATGAACACAATGAGATATGTGGAGGTAAAGGAAAAACCAATGACAGAGGTACCCATGTACCTCTTATTTGCTTAATGCCAGGCACAATTCCTGCTGAAACTGTTCAAACTGATTTGATTGAAGCCACCGATTTCCTACCAACTATTTTTGAAGCTGCCGGGTTAAATTTCCCAGAAGGATACCTAATTGATGGAAGATCATTTTTTCCTCAATTACAGGGAGATAAAGGAACCCCCCGAGACTGGATGTTCTTCCATTATGAACCCATGAACAGAAGGCACGGGCTAAATGATGTAAGAAAAATAAGGTTTCTTCGGGATCACAGATGGAAGTTATACGAAACTGGTGAACTGCACGATCTAGAGTCAGACCCCGATGAAAATGTTCCCATTTATGAAGCTGAAGACTCTGTATCCCAATCTGAGGCAAGAAACAAGCTGAAGCCCATATTCTCTCAAATGGTCAATTGATGCTTAAGCTATTCGTCCTTCCTCAGATCCAAAGAGGCTGAATTTATACAATATCGCAACCCTGTTGGCTCAGGACCATCCGGAAAAACATGCCCAAGATGAGCTCCGCATGATTTACATATAACTTCGGTACGGACCATGCCTAAAGTGGTGTCCACTTCCTCCTCTATCTGTTCCTCAACTAGGGGTTGATAAAAACTTGGCCATCCACACATCGAATCATATTTAGTATCTGATGAGAATAATTCCTCGCCACAACATACGCATAGATATGTACCATCTTCAGTGGTGTTCCAATACTCACCTGTAAAGGCTCTTTCCGTTGCTTTATTGCGAGTAACTTCATATTGCATGGGAGTTAATTTATCCCGATACTGTTCATCGTCTCTTAAGTCAGCCATCTATCCTTCTCCCTGTGGTTCAGTAGTTCCTCATAACACAGATGATTATATAGCTAGTATTATATCTGCCTACAAATCTTCCAGTTGATTGAATTTTCTGGAAGGAAAGTTAGGAGAGTTAATTGACATTAAAATTTGGCGTTTTTGATCACATAGAACCAGTTTCAAATATGGCCCTAAACGAAGTCTATCGACTTCGGATGCAGCAAATAGAGCTTTTAGATCAAAAAGGATTTTACGCATACCATTTGGCCGAGCATCATACTCCTGCTGTGCATAGTTTGGCTCCTTCTCAAAACGTTTTTTTAGCTGCGGCATCGCAACGAACCTCACAAATAAAACTAGCTCTATGCGTTTATGTATTACCTCTTCATCACCCACTCAGGTTGATAGAAGAAATCAGTATGTTGGACCATCTAAGCAACGGGAGAGTAGAAATCGGTGTCGGGAGAGGAGGTGTAATGGAAGCTTTTTTTTGGGGACAAGATGACGATTCTGATAAGAATTACCAGAGATACCTTGAAACTTTAGAGGTGATAAAAAAAGGTCTCAGTTCAGAAAATCTAAATTACCAAGGTCAATTCCACCAGTATGACAATCTTCCAATGAGATTAGAACCTATCCAGAAACCATACCCACCACTGTGGTATATGAGAAACGCGGAAACAGCCGCCCTAGAAGGAATGAACACTGTGATTGTCGGTACTCTAGAAAGTCTCAAGACTGAAACCAAAAGATATAAAGAGGTGTGGAATAAAACTCACGGAGAAGGATCATTGAACGATCAAGGGCAAGATCCTAAAATTGGCCTTGTCGTCCATATGGTTGTGGCCGATTCAGATGAAAAAGCGATAAATATAGCTACTCCAGCTTGGGAAAAATATAAATGGAACTTAGCAGCTCCTCGCCGAATAGAAGCTGAAAAAAGGGGATTGGAACAGTTCCAATCTTCAAAGGATGGCTCATTTGGGTTCGTGGGAGACAGACCAGCCAATCTTCCGAATAGGGAAACCAGAAAAGACATAGAAGCGGAAATAGAACGATTCGATCAACAATCAAACCGAAAGGACCCTACACGGTTAGGAGGTGTCGCTTTGGCAGGTTCTCCGAAGTCTGTGAAACGTTATTTGGAAGAATACATTGAAACTGGTGCGAACTATTTTGTATGTTCATTTCAATGGGGAGATATCGACCACAAAACTGCTATGAACTCGATTAATCTATTTTCAGAACATATACTGCCGCAATACATTTAGATAATTTAGGATAAATTTGTGGAACTTGAAATAATCGGAATGATTGGCGCAGTAAGAGAGGGTACTGGAAGTAAAGGTGCAGAGGTTCATGTTATCGGCGGCGGCGTGGATGGAGATTATATCTCTGATTTTGCCAAAGCTCATGAAAATAGTGGCTTCGATAAAGTTTTGGTGGGATACACATCTTCATCTGCGGACGGATTTATTGTCGCGATGCATGCAGCAGCCAATACTGAAAACCTTGGATTCCTAGTCGCTCATCGCCCTGGATTTGTAAGTCCAACAGTTTTGAGCAGAAAAGCAGCTACTGTTGATCAATTAACACAGGGAAGAATTGCTCTACACATCATAAGCGGGGGCGGAGACTTGGAACAAAGACGTGATGGTGATTTTCTGGATCATGATGCCAGATATAGAAGGTCAGGAGAATTTATGAATATTCTTAGAACCTTATGGACATCAAAGGTACCCGTCGACCACAAGGGTGAATTCTATAATTTTGAACAAGCGAAAAGTGATTTTGACTGCTTCCAGCAACCACATATTCCTTTGTATTTTGGTGGAGCCTCTGAGGCTGCATTAGAAGTGGGCGCGAAGGAATGCAACGTATATGCTATGTGGGGAGAACCTCTCAAAGAAGTCGAAAAAAAAATTAAATTGTTCACCGACAGAGTAAGAAGAGTTGGAAGAAATCCAAAATCTGTAAAATTTTCCGTTTCGACGAGACCAATAGTGGCTGATACTGAATCCGAAGCTTGGGATATTGCTCATTCCACTCTAGAAAATGTTTTGAAAACCAACCAGAATTCAATGCATGGTATGGGAAAGGAAAGATTGGAATCTGTAGGGTCTCAGCGCCTTGTAGACTTCGCAAAAGATGGAGAAATCTTGGATGATCGGCTTTACACTCCCATCGCGGCGGCTACTGGAGGTGCAGGAAATACCACAGCACTCGTAGGCACCGCAGAACAAGTATCTGATTCACTTTTGAAGTACTACAAATTAGGATGTTCTACGTTATTAGTACGAGGCTTTGATGCATATAACGACGCCGTTTATTGGGGTAAAGAACTAATTCCTCATTTGAAAGAATCGGTCGACAATTATCATAAAAGAAATGTAGTGACTGGAAAACACCTGTTATGAAAATATTATCCACGGTATTGGGAAGCCCCTTTCCAGGTTCATCATCTGAAAAAATAGCACATCTTTTTATCGATAAGCTCCCCAAACAACATTGGGACACAACAATGGTGGATTTATCCAAGATTTCGTCAAGTGCACTGTTGTTAAGAAGTAAAGATGAAACATTAAATGCTTCCATTGAACACGTCCTTAATTCCAATGTGATCATAGCTGCCACACCAACCTACAGAGCGACCTATACAGGTTTAATAAAAACGTTTTTTGATCAATTTCCGGAAAATTCCCTGTCCGGTAAGCTGGTATTACCTATCCAAACTGGAGGATCTGCAGCACACACTTTATCAGTCGAGCATGGGTTAGCTCCAATGATCAGAACCTTAGGAGCCGATGTCGCCACCAAGTCAATTTACTCTTGGGGAGACCATTGGAATGAAGATGGAACTCCTAGCGAAACTTTAAAAGAACTGATTGATCAATCAGTGAATGAAATCATCAGTAAGTCTGCTTAATCATCCAACAAACCTAAGGCACGAGCCATATCAAGCATCTCCAAAGCCGTCTTCTCATGGGCAATATCAACCATGCCCCCTTGGAAGGAAACAGCAGCTCCACCGCGCTCTCTAATTTCCTTCATTGATGCAACTAAGCCTTGCCATTCACTTATCTCCTCTTTACTTGGAGAAAATATTTCATTCACTATGGGAACGTGAGACGGATGTATAACGGTCATTCCGTTATAACCTAACTCTCTTGAATGTTGAGCAAAGGCTCTTAACCCCTTATGATCATGTATATCTTGCCACAGACCAGTCAGTGGATACGGCACCCCAGCTGCTCGAGCATCTAGTAGTACCTTTGAACGGATAAATAAAGTTTCTGTACCTTCAGGAGTCCATTGGTATCCTACAGCCCTCGCTATGTCTCCCCCTCTTCCACCACCAGCTCCCATATGAGCAATTCGATCTGATGAAATTCCGACTTCATAAGCAAATCTTAGCCCTGTAGCTGTTTCCAAGCCAGGGTCAATCAGTATTTTCCCCGAATCTATACTTTTATTCTTTTCTTCACTAGAAATAAGGTCATCAAGTGTTTTTACATCTGAGGGTCCTTTTACCATCGGGAGGGTAATGGCATAGAGGCCTTCTTGAACTGCGTAAGCCACATCTTCGCCAGTAAGTCCTGTATCAATGTCATTAACTCTCACCAATACTGTTATACCCTGGGCAGCCAGTTCAGGAACCATTCTAGATACAATTTCCCGTGCGTTTTGCTTCTCATCCAAAGGCACAGAATCTTCAATATCTAATATGAGAGCATCCGCACCGTATTTTGGTGCTTTCCTAACCCAATCTTCCTTGTTAGCAGGCACATAGAGCATGGTCCGCAAAGGTTTAGCTTGATCTCTCATCAATTCCTCACTTTTTAATTAATTTCAAATAATTCCATTTCGTTCATATTCTTCAAGATCTTCCGAGCTAATTCCAAGAACATCATGATATATCTCATGGTTGTGCTCCCCTAACATAGGAGCACCTTTTGACTGAGGCAATTCACCACCAGAAAAATGAACGGGAAATCCTGACGCGATTCCCGGAACGGCATCAGAAAAAGCTGAACTTTTCATTGGTTGAAGAGTTCCTCGATCCCAAAAATGTGAATCTTCTATTACTTCCGGTACAGTTCTTACCAACCCACAAGGAACTTTATTTTCCTCTAATAATTCTATCGCCTCACTTCTTGTGTAGCGATCAAGTAGTCTCTGCACTTCCGCTCTAGCCTCGACAACATTTCGATTTCGTTCAATAAAGGTCGAAAATTTAGGATTTACCATCAAATCCGGAGCCTCTAACGCTTTGGCCAATCTATTCCACTGATCATCACTAGCAACGGTTAAAGTGATATCTCCATCCTTAGTGTGATAGAGTCCCATCGGACCTCCACGACTATTATTTCCCTGCCTAAGTGGTTCACCATACATAATGGCCTCCTCTAAGTTTTCCATAAACATTAGAGAGGTTAATGAATCCATCATAGACACATCCAAATATTGACCATGTCCGGTCCTATCTTTTTCTCTGAGCGCCGCAAGGACCGAGTAGCAGGCAAAAAGAGGTGTTACCAAATCTCCAATATAGAACCCAACTCTAGTGGGCGGTTCACTCTCTGGTCCGTTTATATCCATAAGACCACTCATGCCTTGAATTTGTGGATCATGAGCCTTTCGATGCGAATGCGGGCCGGATTGACCATATCCTGAAATAGAGGTGTAGATAATTCCAGGGTTAACTTTTGTTACTTCCTCATAACCCAAACCTAATCTTTCCATAGCTCCGGGCGATAAATTTTCAACTAATACATCTGACCTTTTCACTAGCTCCATAAACATTTCCAAGCCTTTTGGGTCTTTTAAATTCAAAGTAACGCTTTTCAAACCTTGGGCTCTCTTAAGAAACCGAGTAGAAAGATGTTTTTCAGACTCCTGAGTTTCCACATATCCATCGGGAGAAGCAAAGGGCCCGTTTCCTCTAGACGGATCTCCAGCACCTGGCATTTCTACTTTTACACACTCTGCCCCCAATCTAGCCAAATTCATCATCGCAAATGGTCCTGCTAAATAAACAGTCACTCCAAGGACCCTAAGACCTGACAAGGGAGACATAGATTTTTTACCTTCACCCAAATTAACCTCTTCTCTAAAACATTTGTATATCTAATTGAATCTAAAATTACCTGCTCCCATGTTATGTTCGCACAGAGGTACGGTCAATTGATGTGTTATATTCCAGCATGGACTATACCTCCCAAAAGACCATATAGGAGATATTGATATGAAAATCGCGATAATAGGACAAGCTGCCTTTGGAAAAGATGTTTTAGCCGCACTGGTGAATAAAAACGAAAACGTAGCCGCAGTTCTATGTCCCCCAGACAATCCTGGTAGACCTGAAGATCCGATAAAATCTGCTGCAATAGAACATCAAATACCCGTATTACAATACAAAAGAATGCGAGATGAAGATGCAATCAATGAATTTTTGTCTCTAAACATAGACCTATGTGTGATGGCATTTGTTACCGATATCGTCCCAGATGAAATGCTTGAATCGCCTAGTTTAGGAACTATCCAGTATCACCCATCCTTACTTCCTGAACACAGAGGTCCCAGTTCGATTAATTGGCCAATTATCCAAGGGCAATCTAAAACTGGACTCACAATTTTCTGGCCAGACAAAGGTTTGGACACAGGTCCAATACTTTTGCAGAAGGAATTTGAAATTACTGAAACTGACACTTTAGGATCAGTTTATTTTGGCAAGCTCTACCCCGCTGGAGTGGAAGCAATGGTTGAAGCAGTAGAAATGGTTAAAAATGGTACCGCCCCCCAAATTCAACAAGATCATAGTAAAGCCACTTACGAGGGGTGGTGCAGATCAACTGACGTGGTCATAGATTGGAGTAAACCTGGTAAGGAAATCTACAATTTAATTAGAGGGTCTGATCCCAGTCCTGGAGCCAATACGTTATGGAACAAAAAATCAGTCTGTTTATTCAACACATCTTTTGAATCCACCAAGCATGACCACCCCCCGGGCACCGTAACGAAAATATCCGATGAGTCGTTCAGTCTGTCCGTTTCAGGCGGTGCCNTCAATATAGGCAGGGTTAAAGTGGACAGAGAATCAAAAATTATGGCCTCAGATTTTGTCGAATCCCACGGATTGAAGGTAGGTGACAGATTCGGACATTAGACATGCAATCANCTTTATAAACTTTTAGTTACTCATAGGAGTTAGCAAATGAACGGAAAATACTATTTCTCTGCTGCAATGGATGTGCCACAAGACAAGGAGGCTCTATTTGATGAAGTATACGACAAGGAACATATACCATACCTGTCCGAGGTACCTGGGGTATTAGCCATAGCTAGNTTTACCACGGAGCCATTAAAAATGGTGATCGCAGGAGTAGAGCAAGAAATAATTATAGAAAACCAACCAAAGCACACAGCAATATATGAAATAGCAGACCCAAAGGTTCTAACATCCCCAGAATGGGCTGCAGCAGTAGATAAAGGTAGATGGGCCACTGAAGTNAGGCAACACACTTTCAACAGAAGGCATGTACTACTAAAAAACAAAAATTAGGTGTATCAAATGTTATTCAGAAAAATAAGAGGAATAGAATTCCCTGTTGTAGGCATGGGAACATCCAGGACTTTTGATGTAGATGATTCAACCCCAGAAGTTTTCTCGATTCGAAGTAAAATAGTCGAAGAATGTCAAATGAATGGGGTAACCCTTGTTGATTCCTCACCAATGTATGGCAACGCAGAAAAAGTATTGGGATTGGCAATTCAAGAAAACGATCCCTCGAAATTTCAAATAGCTACAAAAGTGTGGACCACCGGTCATGGATCCGGGTTAGACCAAATTGACAACTCATTTTCGTTGCTGAAAACAGAGTACATTNATATTTTCCAAATACACAATTTAGTAGATTGGAAAACCCACCTACCAACTCTTACTGGCCTGAAAGAGGAAGGGAAAATAGGTTTAGTGGGTCTAACCTGTATGACCCCTAGTGATTATCCTGAAATGATGAACATCATGAAAACTGGCAAAATTGATTCTATACAAATTCCTTACAACGTTATCAATACACGAGTGGAATCTGATGTACTGCCACTAGCGGAAGCAATGGGAATAGGCGTTCTTGTAATGGAACCACTTCAAAAAGGAAAATACGTGAAAGATCTTAGACTTTCTCCTGACTTGGTCCCTTTGTCTGATTTAGGGATCAAAACCTGGGCTCAGGCATTGTTATCCTGGGTTATATCAAATGAGGTTATAACATCAGCCATACCAGCAACATCTAACCCAAAAAGGATAAAAGAGAATTCTTTGGGCGCAATACAAATACCGGCAGAATTAAGAGATTTTGTGAAAAGTGAAACTGAGAGGTGTATTTAGTTCCTCTGGCTAGGATCACTTCCATCATCCTCAAACCGTTCCCCCATCTCATTCAGAAAGTCCTGTACATCTGACGATAAGTTAATTTCCATATCCTCTTCAGTTGCATTCTCTGAATCTTCTTGCCCTTCAGATCCACTTAGCACCCTATCAAAATAAGTTTCTAATTGTTTTATCAATGTCCCTACCTCTCCCCCATAATCTATGGCTCGCTCAATGTCTTTATACTGTTGATCTCCCTTGCTTTTTTCTGCTAAATCCGCAGGGAAGCCATAGACGGCACAAAGAACCTCCAACAGTCTCGAGGCACCTAAATGGTCTTCATCCAACTGAACATATTGTGGCAAATGAGCCATCAAGGTAGTATTTTGGACGCCTTGCTCAGTCAAATCTTCATTAACCTGATTAATTATGGATGTCGGTCCTTGATAGGTACTGCGACGAGGATTCAATAGAGACCCAGCCTTTCCTTCTTGTTCGTCTGTCATGGACCCTGTCACCAAAATTGGCCTCGTATGTGGCACAGAGTCATACATACCACCAATTCGGCAATATTCAGTTACATTGCAATAGTTAAACAATTCAACGATTGAATCGGTATACTCCTCCCCGAAATTATGTGGCTCCCTTATGTGAATGAAAATGTAATCCCGGCCTGAATACTGATCTTTAGCATGATGCACGATGGTATTTGGTTTAGTAAAAACTCGTTTTCCGTTTGTGATACGCATTCTTGGTCGATATCGGGTGAAATCAAAAAATTTTCCAGGTTTTGCCAACCGACCCAGTTCTTTGGCGCCAAGGTATTGTTCTAATTTCCTCAGCGATAATGTTCCAACTCTTCCTACATCTACCCAAGGACGCAACATACCGATAGCCACGGTATTATTCATCTCTGGCACAGGGTCAACTAGTTCAAATTCACCAACTCTCATAAACCTGATCAACCACCAAAATGAAAATTTTACTTAGATTAAATCTCGCTGTAGGCTCGGAATTATACACCAGCCTTAGTATTGATATAAGAATTAAAATAGAAAATTATCACTGTATAATGCCCAANAATCTTATCCGAGCAAAAAAGGAAGAACATATTAAGGTGCAAAAAAGATCATTCAGTAAAAATGCATTGGAAGGGGTAAGGGTTATAGATTTGTCTTGGATCGTGGCTGGGCCTCAATGCACAAGGTTACTCGCAGACTTTGGAGCAGAAGTTATAAAAGTAGAAAACGAAGCTGCTCTTGATTACTGCAGGAACATACTATCAATTGATGCTGAAGGTTCACCAAATAGAAGCGGTTTGTTTAACACTCTTAATCGTAATAAAAAGAGTGTGACGCTAAATGTAATGCATCCCACCGGTATGGAGAAACTGAGAGAACTAATTTCTATTTCGGATGTGATCGTAGAAAACTTTAGCTCTAGGGTACTAGAAAAATGGGGACTCAGCTTTGAAGAACAAAAAAAAATACGCCCAGACATTATTTATTGCAGTATGTCGGGATTCGGACACAGTGGAAGAGATAGAGATTATGTAACTTGGGGGCCAACAGCACAGGCGCTTTCAGGTCTAACATTCATGTCGGGCCTACCTGGGGAGGAGTCTGCCGGTTGGGGTTTTTCCTATATGGATCATACAGGAGGCTTCTATGGTGCATTAGCGATATTGATGGCGTTAAAGCACAGAAATTCCACTGGCGAAGGGCAACATTTAGATTTATCTCAAGTTGAGGCCGGCATAGGAATAACCGGCACTTCCATCCTTGATTACACCGTGAACAACAGGCCCTTCAGAAGAGAAGGCATGCCACCAGGAAACACAGCCCCTGATAAAAAGATTGCTCCACATAATTCTTACAAGTGTAAAGGCAAAGACCGTTGGTGCGTGATTACAGTTAATAATCAAAGTGAATGGGATGCGTTATCAAAAGCAATTAACAAGCCTTCATGGATGAATAATGAAAAATTCTCTACCATGGAATTAAGGTACAAACATCAAGATGAATTAGACAAGCACATCGAAAATTGGACGATCAACAGAACCCCACATGAAGTAATGCATCATCTCCAAAGTTACGGAGTTCCTGCTGGTGCAATTCAAACACCTAGAGAAAGAGTAGAAGAAGACCCACAACTTAAAGAAAGAAATTTTCTACCAAGTATTAAACATGGAGAACTAGGGGATACCCAAGTGGAAGCGATGCCAATGAAAATGTCAGAAACTCCCTGGAAGCTCAAATCGGCTTCTCCCTTGCTCAGTGAACATTCTGCGGAGATCTATATGGATTTACTGGGAACCTCAGGAGAAGAATTTACTTCCTTTTTAGAGCAGGGAATAGCATGACTGCTCTTAACGGGTTGCTTGTCGTCGAACTATGCGGCGAACGAGGGCAATACATGGGAAAACTTATGGGAGACATGGGAGCCAGAGTGATAAAGATTGAGCCACCAAAAGGTTCTCCTGAAAGAAACATTGGACCGTTTAAAGACGACAAACCCGGTCCCAATTCAAGCCTTTACTTTTGGGCTAGAAACACTTCAAAAGAAAGCCTTACCATTGATTTAGAATCTCCAGAGGGTGTGTCGATTGCAAAAAAACTGCTGAAAAAAGCAGATGTGTTCCTCGAGGACAGAGATCCTGGTGTTCTGGAATCAATCGGTTTGGGGTATGACATATTAAAAAAATCCAACAAGAAATTAGTGATGACCTCGTTGACTGCCTTTGGGCAAGACGGCCCTTATAGAGATTATAGATCTAACGATTTGGTGGCCTTGGCTATGGGAGGGATAATGCATTCGTGTGGCTACGATGACGTACCAGATAGCCCTCCTATCAGACCAAGTGGCGGACACGGGGACTTCATATCCGCCCACTATGGTTTAATCGGAACAATGTCAGCACTTTTTTACAGGGATTTTACAGGTGTCGGACAATATTTAGATGTTTCAGCACACGAGGCTTGTTCCTCAACTACTGAAGCGTCTATTCCTACATATTTATACCTGAACAAAGAGGTTTTTCGTCAAACAGGGAGACATCAAGGGGCAATGCCGACCCCAAAAACACTTTGCAAAACCCTGGATGGTAAATACATAATCGTTTTCCAACTTTTCAATAATCTCAATTCCTGGATGTCACTAGTGAAATGGATGTCCGAAAAGGGCATGGCAGAAGATTTAGAAGATGAAAAATACAAAGACATGGCTCGGCACATTACTGCAAATACAGAAGACTCTGATCATGCATTCGAAGTAGTCAGAAATTTTATATTGAATCACACAGCAGATGAAATATATCGCGGAGCACAGGAACTAAAATACCCATGGGGAATTGTCAGATCTCCCGAAGAAAATCTAGATGATCCCCATTTCTTGAATGACAGGGGCATGTTTGAAGATATTCGCCATACTGAATTTGGCAATGAAGTAACCTATAAGTATGCAGGCCGACCCTATAATTTTAAGGGCACTCCATGGAATGCTTTCAGGCCACCTTTAGTCGGGGAACATACGAGCTGCATTTTGAATCAGGATCTAAAATACTCCGAACAAGAAATAGAAAACTTGCGATTATCCGGAATCATTTCCACTGAATAGTTTTGAAAAATGCCATTATGAGATACGGCAAAGAGATGACATAATTGTTGAGATGTCAAAAATTTCCAACGTATCCAGATCACGGGATTTATATAAACAATGAAGCATCCTGAGAATCAGCCTAAAAATTCTCTTAAACAGGTGAACATTAATCTCTCAGGGGGAGGGCAAACTAAAGGATTCCATTTCACTTGGAGAACTGGCTGCCTGGGATGCCTAATACCAGCAATAATAATTTTTCTATTGTTTTTCTTCTTAGTTCGAGCTTCTTTCGTCCTAGGTTAAAAAATATTTCATATATANCCGTTTTGTAGNGAAAGGAGTATTAAAATGAAAGCTGCATTTTATGATGGTAACGGAGCCATGATCGTCAAAGATTATCCCAATTTAATTCCTGGACCAGGGGAAGCCTTAATAAAAGTTCGATCAACAGGAATTTGTGGGTCCGATTTGAATATGAATTTAGATAAATCGGGACCTGACTCAGACCCTGCAGGCCACGAAGTTGCAGGTGAAATAGTGTCTGTGGGAAATGGGGTAGAACAAAAACACATTGGTTCACGAGTAGCTGTAGAGGTACTAGGCAGCGGAAGAGCTTGTCAAAATTGTTGGTTTTGTAGACAGGGACAATATATTCACTGCCCCAATAGAATTTCTGGTATGAGTGGTGGNTTTGCTGAATATATCACCCGTAAAATTGAAGGCTGCTATCCCTTGTCCGACCATATGACTTGGGATGAAGGAGCATTGGTAGAACCCCTAGCTGTATCAATACATGGCGTCCGAATAGGAAAAATGTTGGGAGGGGAAACTGTTTCAATACTCGGTTCTGGAACTATAGGATTAACAGCTGTAGTAGCTGCTAAGGCACTTGGGGCTGGCAAAATATTTGCCACTGCAAGACACCCACAACAAGAAAAAGCTGCCTTGGCTTTAGGTGCTGATGCCGTAGAGATCACTACAGAAAATAATTTTGAAGAAATGGTGCTCGATGCAACAAACGGAAGAGGAGCAGATTTAACGATAGAAACTGTGGGGGGTAGCAAAGGAGATACTTTAAGACAGGCTATACAAGTAACAAGAAAACAAGGACGTATTGTTATATTAGGGGTGTTTTACGGACAGCATGAGATAGATTGGACCGGTCCAGTTCTAAAAGAACAAACCATCCAGGGATCAATCTGCTACGGAATANTGAATGGGCAGCATGATTTTGAAAGTGCGGTAGAAATACTGTCAAATGACAACTGCAATCTCAGTCAAATAGTAACTCACAGATATTCGNTAGATGAAATCGACAAAGGGTTCAAAACGGCATATGACAAATCATCAGGTTCTATAAAGGTTCAAATACACCAAAGTTGATATTGGACAAGAATTCAGTTTTANTAAGGTGCAACTTTCTTGACTAGATAAGCTCGTTAAAAGACAATTACGAACGCTGATTTTACTGGAAAGTAGTTTGAGAACCTNAAACCGACANTGGTAACAAACTACAACCGTTCCGCAGTAGCTCAGTGGTAGAGCAATCGGCTGTTAACCGATCGGTCGCTGGTTCGAATCCAGCCTGCGGAGCCAACAACTTAGTTTGTTCGCAATTTCTGAATATCCTAATTACCTTTATAAAGCTGGTGTAAAAGTGACCGATGGACAAAACAACCATAGTTCTAATGATCCTGACAAAAACGATTTGACTTCTGAGCAAGGCAGAATTGATGATGCAACAGATGAAACTGCAGAAGGCTCAAAGCAAACCAATGACACTCTACAAGTAGAAAATATTCCAGAGCATGCCATTATTTTTAGGCAATCTCATCTCTCATGGCTGATGCCATCAGCTATATGGATAATAGGCTTGGTGATAGTCGATCTTCAAATCGGACTATTGGGNGGATTAGGCATACTTTTAGCACCACTGATAGCAGCTCCTAGATATTTAAGATGGAGGCAAACCGTTTACCATCTTTCCGAAGATTCACTATATCTCACCATGGCAGGTCTCCCGATTATACAAAAAAGTAAAATCTACCGAGTAAAATTCGATACTATGATGGAAATGGGCGTCAGACATGGCTTTTTTGGCAGAACTCTTGGATATGGAGAAGTTAACATAATTTTTGACGATAAGAGAGTAGCTCGACTTTCATACATATCAGATTATCAATCTTTTATGGATCACATTAATTCAAACACANATCTACCAGGCGCACCTGCTGAAGANGATTCAAATTAATTCCTAGNCTCTATTATNCTCAATAATAGAGATACCCTGAGCCTTGATTATTTCAAGATTTGTAGCAAAAAGATAATTCGTATTTGAAATTGACAATATTTGGATGTGCTCAGACGGAGCCATTTTTGATACTACTAATTTCCAAGACGCCGCCTCGCCTTCATGCTTTAAGCAAAACCAACCACGGTTGACATCTTCCTTATCTGGAATCACATTATCTGAACATACAACCAAAACCTTTTGCTCCGTCCTAACAATAGATAAAAATACACCATTTTGAATCCAACCTGGAAGAGTAGTGTCTAGTTCAAAAAAACAAAAGGCAAATGTGCCTGGTAGCAAGTAAAGTTGAATTTTCCGATCCTCATAAGATAGATCTGACAAAGTAGTCCAATCTGATCCGGGTATTCCCAATAAATCCATGTGATCATTCACGATAAACTTCTTAGCTAAAATTGCTATCCTGTCATCAGGATAGTGGGGATACATTTTTTTGGCCCGAAACCACCACCTAACCCGCCTAACAGAAGGAACATAAGCCTCAAGAGTAATTAACCTACTAATCAGATCTACATAATCCCAGGATATGGAAAACATATC
>PBWI01000052.1 GCA_002728195.1 Chloroflexota bacterium | reverse complement strand
AGAACTAGAAGCAGCAGTAGAAGACTGAGAAGATGTTGTTGCAGGAGGAGGAGAAGCGGCCGAACTAGTAGCCTGGTTAGAAGAAGTTGAAACAATAGGTGCGGGTTGCACTTCGTCGTGACTTCCTTTTGGGGGTACATTCTCACCACAGGCGTATACGCTCAGCAGTAAGCCAACAATAAATACTCCCCCAGCTAATCTTCGGATCATATTTCCTCCTTGGACTATGACGCATTGGTGATATCTTTCACATTCTCAGTGTAGCACCGTAACTTTTAGAGGGTCAACGAATGTTTATAAGAAATCTCATCGGAACGTGTCATAAAGCCGATTGACATAGCACACTTGTTCTGATAATTTGTTCCGAACATTAGTGCTTATTATGTATCGCAATACAAAAATTAGGAAGTGATATTAATGAAACGACCGTTATCAAAACGACAACAAACTATGCTTAATTATATTAAGGACTTTATGGGTAAAAATATTTACCCGCCTACTGTACGTGATATTCAAACTGGATGCGAAATTAGTTCAACTTCTGTAGTTGACTACAATTTACAAATACTCCAGCGGGAAGGATATTTGCAGAGACGCAGAGAAGTATCAAGAGGTATTGAACTATTGGGTGAAACGGCGACTTCAACTTTGAGAAACCTCGTATCTATACCAGTAGTCGGAAGCATTGCAGCAGGTGAACCACTACCCTTAGCAAATACCGAGCAATGGAATGATACTGACTTCGACAATGTAGATTTGCCGCCTTTTCTGACTAAAGGCAAGGAAAATGTGTTCGCACTCCGTGTTAAAGGTGAATCGATGGTTGATGCTTTGGTGGGAGATGGTGACCTTGTTTTGTTGGAGTCTATAGAGCAACCTCAGAATGGAGACATGGTGGCCGCCTGGTTGAAAGACAGGGAAGAAGCAACATTGAAACACTTCTATCTTGAAGGTGACAAAGTAAAATTGGTTCCTGCCAATTCATACATGCAGCCCATTACTGTTGCGGCTGCCAATGTGTCGGTGAGGGGACGAGTAGTTGGAGTGGTCAGAACGATGTAGCTTAGTCTATTTTATAAATTACCTTGAAAAGGCCGGCAGAAAGTGCCGGCCTTTTCTATTAGACGTATAATTCTATTAAGTTGACGCTTAGTTTCAAATATGGTGAGCAAAGGAATGGTCGATCAACAAGACGTAACGTCCATAACTATTCCCGTTGTCGGAATGACATGTGCTGCTTGTGTATCACATGTGGGAGAAGCTCTCGAAAGCGTACCGCAAATTGAGCGAGCGGTGGTAAACCTGGCTACGGAAAAGGCCACAATACACATCCCAAATGGGGACATANAGAAAGCAGACGTCAGATCTGCAATTGAAAACGCTGGATACAAAGTAGGAACTGAATCNATAACGCTGTCTATTGAAGGGATGACTTGCGCTGCATGTGTATCGCACATTGAAACATCCATATCAGAATTAGACGGCGTGGAAGAGGCACTCGTAAATCTGGCTTCTGAAACAGCAAAGATTAAATATGTTCCAGGATTGGAATCAATTTCATCCATTAGAACATCAATAAGCAGTGCTGGCTATTCATCGTCNTATGTGGACCAGGAAGAGTTCGGNTATGCATCCACCGAGAGGGCGCAAAGACTCATAATTCAGCAGGTTA
This sequence comes from Chloroflexota bacterium, assembly GCA_002728195.1. Taxonomy (GTDB): domain Bacteria; phylum Chloroflexota; class Dehalococcoidia; order Lucifugimonadales; family UBA826; genus UBA11996. The sequence continues at coordinate 4,643 of PBWI01000052.1, read as the reverse complement.
TTGTAAGTCTCTTAGGAGCAGGGTTTATCATGTTTGCGATGATCCCNAACGTTGTGTCATTGCTTCCTTTTGATCATCAATATCTAGCTTTTACAATTGCCACNATCATACAGTTCTGGGCCGGTTCTCAGTTTTATACAAGTGCTTGGAATGCTGCCAAACACCGAACCACCAACATGAACACTTTGATCGCAGTTGGAACTTCAGCTGCTTACCTATATAGCGCATTCGTAGTTATAAATGATTTTCTTGGGATAAATGACGGCTTTAATGAAACTCATTTTGGAACTTCCTGCGCAATAATTGGGATGGTTTTACTTGGTCGGTATTTGGAATCGAAATCACGGAGACGGGCTACCGATTCCATCAAATCCTTAATCGAAATGGCCCCCAAAATGGCAACCATCATTCAAGATACTGTATTAAAAACAATTCCGGTTGAGGATCTTGTAATTGGGAATGTTGTAGTTGTTAAACCAGGAGAAGTTATTCCAGTAGATGGTTCAATAATTGAAGGATTTTCGGAAGTAGATGAATCTTCTCTTACTGGCGAAAGTATCCCATCCGTAAAGAAAATTGGCGACNCTGTTTTTACTTCCACTATTAACGGGACAGGCAACATAAAAATAGTGGCAGAGGCCCTTTCTGAAAACACTGTTTACTCAAAGATAATTTCTTTGATTGAGGATACACAGGCATCAAAGGCACCAATTCAACGTATTGCTGACAAATTGGCAGCATTGTTGGTACCAATAATTCTATGTGTATCATCTTTGACGTTTTTTATATGGATGCTTTTTGGCCCNCCCCCTGAACACTCTTATGCAANAATAGCCGCAGTAGCCGTACTTGTAATTGCTTGCCCATGCGCCATGGGATTAGCCACTCCGATAGCAATAATGGTTGGAAGTGGAAAAGGTGCTGAGAACGGTATTTTATACAGAGACGCTGTAGCAATAGAGACTCTACAAACAATCGAGGTTGTAATTTTCGACAAGACAGGGACTCTTACTAATGGTGAGCCAAAAGTTAGTTACATAACTCCCTCGTCAGATTTTAAAGAAGGTGAGATTCTAAAATATGCTGGATCTGTAGAGAAAAATTCGGAACATGTTTTAGCAAGAGCTATTGTTTCTGAATGTGCTTCCAAAAACATTGAACCGTACGACATTGACCAATTCCAAGCTTTCCCTGGCTTAGGAGCTTCAGCAACGGCTGATAAGAAGGAAATTTTAGTGGGAAATAAAGTTTTCCTTGAAACTCGTGGAGTAGAAGTTTCTCAGAATACAAACCCTGGTGGTCTTGGAGAAATTCACCTTTCAGTTGAAGGAAAATACGCAGGTTCCATTTTGGTTTCGGACACAATCAGAGATGATGCGAAAGAAACTATAAATCGACTTCAAAGTATGCATTTAGACTTGGTGCTACTGAGTGGTGATGCAAAAGAAGTCGTTGAAACCGTGGCTGACGAACTGAATATAAGAGACCATAGATCCAATTTGCTTCCTCAAGACAAAGCGGAATATATATCAAAACTTCAAGAGAACGGAAAGAAAGTATGTATGGTTGGGGATGNAATAAACGATGCACCGGCTCTTACTCAGGCAGATCTGGGCATAGCCATGGGTAACGGCACCGATGTTGCTATTGAATCAGCTCAAATCACTATACTGGGGAACAGATTGTCTTCAGTGGTCAAATCAATACAATTGAGTAAATCTTGTATCAAAACGATAAAACAGAATCTCTTCTGGGCTTTTGCTTACAATATATTGTTGGTTCCAGTAGCAGCAGGCATCTTGTATCCTTTATTTGCTTTACAAGCGGTACCAGAATTCCTATCACCTTTGATAGGGGATAGAGGATTCTTAAACCCAGTGGTAGCAGCAGCNGCAATGGGTATAAGCTCAATAACAGTGGTATTAAATGCCCTTCGCNTGAAAAATAGTAATTTATAAGCATTGAGAGGTTCCACGATGAAAATCCCTTTATTTTCAAAGCCCAGAAAAGANGCTATTGATCCTGTGTGCCATATGTCCGTCAATGCANAAAAGCCCAATGGAGGGTCCTACGATTACAAAGGAAACTCTTATTATTTTTGTGCCCCTGGTTGCAAGATGGCATTTCAAAAAGATCCGGAAGGATACTTATCAGGAGACAAAAAAATAGATATGTAATGTGGTGGGTTGATTAACTTGGATCTAATTCACCCCTAGCAGGCAAGCTCANCCATATCTATAATTACACTTCTTAAAATGCCGAAGTGGCGGAATGGTAGACGCGGCGGTCTCAAAAACCGTTGAGGTAACACTCGTGCGAGTTCGACTCTCGCCTTCGGCACCATGATATTTCCTATCGAACTACAAGAATATCTGGTCTCTGACGAAATCGGGTAAATTCGCGTGGGCTCCTTTATGCCCAGCCACAGCGGCGCCGGCCTGACATCCAACTTTAAGCACGTTCATTGCTGGGATTCCCAATAAAATACCCATTGCAAAACCGGCGCTAAATGCATCTCCAGCTCCCGTCGGATCTATCTCCGTCATTTTATTGGGTCGATATAGAAACTCCTGTCCATCAAAGAAAAATCTGGCTCCTTCATACCCCATAGTGATAGCCAAATGAGATAAATTGAAGTAATCCATAAAAGCAAAGGGGTCTTTTATTGAAATAAAGCTTTTAATTTCTTGCCATTCCTCTAGATTTACTTTGACGATATCTGCCATTTGCAAGGAATTGAAAATTATCTCTTTTGAGTAAAAAGGATGTCGAAGGTTCAAATCTAGGAAAATTCTTGTATTAGATCTTGTGAGTAATGCAGGGAGCTTCCCACGATTGAAAGAGCTCGTTTGAGCCAAGGTACCTACATATAGTAAATCATAAATTCCTGCTTTCAGTTCAGGAATTTCTATGTAATTCCAGGCAGCAGGGTATGTAATATTGAATTTCCCATCTGAATTTACAATAGCGGTTCCAGTACTCTCTTTGGAGAAATGAATATGACTGTCAATCCCGTAATTTTCTATGATTGATACAGCTTTTGATCCCAAAACATCGTTTCCCACCGCACTTATAAGGGTAGCTTCTCCACCCAATTGATTCACAAACCAAGCGAAATTTAAAGGGGCCCCACCTAAATAAGGTTTACCCTGAACCAAATCGAAAATTATTTCACCATAAGTGAGAATTCTAGGTTTCATCACAACCGTCTCTTTTATTGCTTCACAGAAGAGTGCAATTTATATACCTCTGAGTCACTATTCAAGGTAGTATATTGGCGGAGAATATTATGCCGGTAAGAATGCTTAGAGAATTTTTCCTTCTAGAGTCCGCAGGAGGAATACTTTTAGTTATAGCTGCAGTCATCGCTATTCTGATTTTCAACTCCCCGTTAGAAAATTATTACAATGATATTTTGCATGCTCCGGTGTTAATCCAGCTAGGAAATTTTTCCATTGACAAAGATTTCCACCATTGGATAAACGATGGATTGATGGCTATCTTCTTCTTACTGGTAAGCTTAGAAATAAAAAGAGAAGTACTCGATGGGCAATTATCAAGTCGGTCTCAATTAAGCTTACCGGCTATTGCTGCGCTCGGTGGATTAATTGTTCCTTCTCTGATTTACATATTCTTTAATTGGGGTAACTCAGCCACCATACAGGGCTGGGCTATTCCAGCGGCAACGGACATAGCGTTTGCGCTTGGCGTATTGACACTTTTGGGAAGTAGAGTTCCAGAATCCCTTAAATTAACGTTAGTATCTATTGCGATAATTGACGATCTTGCAGCAATACTTATAATAGCTGTCTTTTATACTGATAGCTTAGCTTTATTGCCCTTGGGAGCTTCCTTAATATGCATATTGCTTCTCATGGCACTCAACAGAAGGAAAGTCACTGAATTATCTCCCTATATGGTCACCGGCACCTTGCTTTGGGTCTGTGTTTTAAAATCAGGTCTTCATGCCACACTAGCGGGAGTTATCGTGGCAATGTTTATCCCAGCCAGAGGTAAGAACGACCCTGTAGCCAAAGAACGTATATCGGAGTCAGTGACATTAGTTGAAACAGGCGACAACACGGGTGTATTTCGGGGTTCCATTGATGACAGGTTGTTTGTAGAGCTAGTGGATGCTGACCTTAATAGTAGTGCAACCGAGGTAAATACGGGTGAAGTAAACATTACTACACGAACCGACCAGGACCCCTTATATCGTTTAGAACATGGCTTACATATTTGGGTTGCGTTTTTAATTTTGCCCCTATTTGCTCTGGCTAATGCAGGGGTATCTCTTAAGGGACTGAATCTAGATTTTTTCGTAGAACCAGTGACACTAGGGGTGGGATTAGGTCTACTTTTGGGTAAGCCGATTGGAGTAATGCTTTTTACCTATTTAGCTAGCATTTTAAATGTATGCTCACTTCCAACAGATATAGAATGGAAACAATATTTTGGCCTAGCTCTCCTGGCGGGAATAGGATTTACGATGAGCCTATTTATTGGTGGGCTAGCTTTTGATGACGAGAATTTCCAAACCTTCGTTCGATTAGGAGTTATAACAGCTTCATTAATATCGGGGATTCTTGGATATTTCACATTAAGAGTTAGCAGTGCAAACCGAATCGATATTTGATTTATAG
>PBWI01000051.1 GCA_002728195.1 Chloroflexota bacterium | reverse complement strand
TACTTCGCACCCTTTCCCTTTCAAGATTCTGAGTATGTTGTACTTTAGTCCGTAATCTGAAACGAGTATTTTAAGGTTATTAATTATGGGATCGTATCCTATTCCTGCTTCTGTCCATTCATAGTGCTCTCTTGCGGTTACTTTTTGTACAAAATTCAGTTCATCGTAAGCAGGCTTGGTTTTTAGTTGTTTTAGAGCTTCTTCAGGAGAGATATTGACTGCTATTGCCCCCATCATCACTCCTTTTGACCTAATTCGTCTCGTAATAGCTCTGGTGTCGACTTCGGAGACTCCAACTATCTCCTGTGACACTAAATATTCGTTCAATGTCTGAGTTTCTTTAGTGTGACTTGGCTCTTCGCAGTATTGCCTTACCACAAAACCAGAGACTTGAATTTCCCTTGATTCTACATCTGAAGGATTGATGCCATAATTTCCCAGCAGAGGGTAGGTTGGTACTACTATTTGGCCAGCATAGGAAGGGTCCGTCAACATCTCCTGATAGCCAGTCATCGAAGTATTAAAAACTATTTCTCCAAAAGTTTCACCTTGATATCCAAATGAATCTCCAGAATATATGGATCCATCTTCCAGTATTAGAAAAGCTTGTTTTGACACTGTTTAGTCACCTTAAAATTTAATAAACTTTTATCCCTTGAAAGAAAGTTGCTTTAATTTTTCCTTTAAGCAACGCTCCCTCTAGAGGGGTATTTTTGCCTTTTGATATGAAATTTTGTGGGTCTACAGTCCACGTGGCGTTTGGATCAAAAATTGTTATATCTCCACTAGTTCCATTTTTTAGATTTCCAATATTCTTGCCCAAAAATGTTGCTGGATCACTTGTAAGTTTCTTTATAAGGGTATTGACTTCCATTTGTCCTTTATCGACTAAGGTCATAAGGGACCCAAGGGCAGTCTCTAACACACTTATTCCAAATGAGGAATCCTGAAATGTAGTCATTTTGTCTACCGCGCTATGAGGAGCATGGTCAGTAGCTATAAAGTCAATTATTCCTGCATTCAATGATTCGATCATTGAATTAACATCTGATTTGTTCCGAAGAGGAGGGTTCACTTTTGCGTTTGTGTCGTAAGCATTGTTATCCAAAGGTTGGAAGTCATCTTTTCCATGACCCATCACTGCATTTTCAGTCAAGGTAAGATGATGCGGGGTAACCTCACACGTCACTTTTATTCCTGTTGCCTTTGCAGATTCGATTAAGGCTATGGTTCCCCTTGTACTGGCATGAGCTATATGAACGTGACCTCCTGTTAATTCAGCGAGTGAAATGTCTCTTGCCACCATGACTTCTTCAGCTGAGGCTGGCATGCCCTTTAAACCTAGCCTATTGGATACCCAACCTTCATTCATGGATGCCCCTTCGGCTAGGCTAGGCACTTCGCAATGGTTGATTATCGGAAGTTTTAGATCGGCACTATAGCCAAGTGCTTGGCGCATTATGTTGGGGTCTTCAACTGGATCCCCGTCATCACTAAACCCGATCACTCCTAAGTCAGCAAGTTCTGACATTTCACTGAGTTGTTTTCCTTTTCTTCCTATCGTTATAGCTCCGATAGGGAAAACCCTTATGAGCGCTGTCTCTTTGGCCTTTCTTAGTACGTATTCAACGACTGACTGGTTATCCATTGCCGGCTGTGTGTTAGGCATTGCGCATACGGTGGTGAACCCACCCGCGGCTGCGGCTGCGGTTCCTGTTTCAATAGTTTCTTTATATTCCTCCCCCGGTTCTCTTAGGTGACAATGTATGTCGATGAATCCAGGGGATACTATGAGTCCTTCAGCATTAAATATTTCAGCGTTTCTAGGTTTTGAGATGGAGGTATTTATTTCCTCTATTAAGCCATCCACCATCAGCAGGTCAGAAATTTGGTCTATTCCTTGTGCGGGATCAATTATTCTGCCTCCTTTGATTAGGGTTTTTGAGGTCAAATTACAACTCCTTCTCTGGGCGATTTCCAGTTATCAAGTCATATAGGATTGCCATTCGGATGGCAACGCCGGTTGTGACCTGGCTTTCTATTACTGATTGTTGTCCGTGAGCAACATCAGGTTCGATTTCGACACCCTCATTCATAGGTCCGGGATGCATTACTATTGCTTTCGGATGAGCTAATTTTAGGCGCTCAGAGTTTATCCCAAATCTTCTGGAATATTCCCTTAAAGAGGGTAGATGACCTGCTTTCTGTCTTTCAGATTGTAGGCGCAATGCCATTACTACGTTGGCACCATTCAAAGCCTTGTTTATATCGTTCTCAATCGTTATGTTTTTAAATGGATGTCTTACATCATCTAATCTTGAATCAAGGAAATCCTGGGGCAGTAAAGTGTTTGGACCGCATAAAACAATATCCGCCCCCATGGTTGTAAGGCCCCAAAGATTAGATCTAGCGACTCTGCTGTACAGAAGGTCTCCAACTATGACAACCCTTTTCGATTCTATGTCTCCGAGATGTTTTTTTATAGTGTAGAGGTCTAGTAAACTTTGAGTTGGATGGGCATGCATTCCGTCTCCGGCATTTATAATGCTTGTGGATCGCATTTGCTGTGCTAGGAAATACCCTGCTCCAGAATGTTGGTGCCTAACAACGATTGCGTCGGCCTTCATAGCCTGTAAAGTGAGAGCAGTATTGTAAAGGGATTCTCCTTTTTTACTACTGCTACCATCGCTCGACACATTAATGACGTCCGCACTCAATATCTTGCCAGCTTGTTCAAAGGAAACTCTTGTGCGTGTACTAGCTTCGGAAAAGAGAGTTATGACTGTTTTTCCTCTTAACGCAGGTACTTTTCTGATACCCCTGTCCAAGACTTCCATCATTGAATCTGTATTGTCGAATATTGCTTGGATGTCAGATTGACTGAATCCATCCAAATCTAAAAGATGATTTTGTTTCAATAGTTTTTTTGCCACAGTGTCCTTTATCATCAAATCCCTTCCGCCAATCCGATTTCACTTGTAATAATCACTTCATCAACACCGTCAACTTCAATTATTCGCACCTCAACATCTTCTTCTTTTGAAGTAGGGACATTTTTCCCAACAAAATCTGCCCTTATTGGTAGTTCCCTGTGCCCTCTATCGATTAATACAGCTAACTGTATCTGACTTGGGCGTCCAAGATCGTTTATGGCATCCATAGCAGCCCTTATCGATCTACCTGTGTATAGAACATCATCTACTATCACAACGATTTTTCCGTTGATATCCACAGATATGTCGGTTGGCTTCATAGTTGGTTGTGGTTTTTCTGAAATGTCGTCACGATACAATCCAATATCCAAGGAGCCGACATCCACGCTTCGTCCTTCATGAATTTCTATTAGAGTTCGAATTCTGAAGGCTAATGGGACACCCCTGGAATGCATTCCTACAAGAATGACATTTTCAGCACCTGAATTTCTCTCCAGTATCTCGTGAGAAATTCTGGTCAACGCTCTTTTGATTTGGACGTCAGTTTGTATTTTTTTTACAGACATGATCCAAAATCCTATGAGGGCGTATGTGAAACATTTTTTCCCAAAAAAAAACCTCCGCCCAGTATCGGCAGGAGGCATCTTACGCTCAGGATTAAATAGCTCTAACCAGCGTAGCTCGCTCCCTTGCCAGACTCTCTGGACTGACTTAAAGGGTGCAGCGGATAATAAACCCGCTCATAACCAATATACACTGATCAGTTTAAAAATCAAAGTTCCTAAAACAATGCTTCTAACTTAAAGTGAAAGGAATTTAGAAGAAATACAATCAAAGTTTCTGGTTTACAATATAAACATAATGAATTTGACATCGGCGGGTGGAATAGTCTACAGAAAGGATTCGTCAACTATTTTTATAGCAGTTTGTGGGCGAAAAAAACCAAAAACTTTCAATTTACCGAAAGGGACCCCTAACATTGGTGAGAGCATAGAAGAAACTGCTATACGTGAGGTGGCGGAAGAGACAGGTTTGGAGGTCAGAACTATCCAATACATAGATTCCGTCAGTTACTGGGTCACTAACCATCCTGATTATCAAGGACAGAGACTTCACAAAAAAGTTTACTATTATCTGATGGAACCGACTGGTGGAGATTTCTCGAAACACGATGAGGAATTTGATACTGTTGAGTGGGTTGATTCGGCCAAAATACCTGATATTCTCACATATGAAAACGAGGTAGAAATTGTTCAGAAAGGCCTTTCCCTGGTCTAGGGACGAAAATAAAGAACTTCCTTTAGTCGATGAAAAAGGGGACAAAGTTCGTATTCGAGAAAAACGTGAGGGGGATATTCGAAATGAATATTCCTGGAGGGTCGATCCTGAGTTGTCTCGTTTAGATGCAACCCGACCAATGACAATGTCCTATGAAGACTTTTTTAGGTATTCTAAGGAAGAAATGCAGTTCCCTAACTATCGTTCAAAGAGACTAGCTGTCGAAACTTTGGAAGGTATACATATAGGGAACATAATGTATTACGATCTGAACATGCGTAGTAGACAGGCAGAATTAGGCATAATGATTGGTGACAAGGAGTACTGGAGCAGCGGCTTTGGTACGGATACCGTAAATACTTTGCTGAGACATTTATTTACTGTTTTGGAATTGGATAGGGTGTATCTGCACACCCTTGCATGGAACTACAGAGCCCAGGCATCGTTCAACAAATCGGGTTTCAAGTCAATTAGAGATGTAAAAAGAGGAGGGCAAGATTTTATACTGATGGAAGTTCTACGCCCTGATTGGGAAGAATCACAATCAAAGTAGCTTATAAATCTATCTTGTCCAATTCATCAGCGAAAATTAATTCACCTGAAAAAATATTTTCGATTTCTGATCTTGCTGAATCCATTACGGTGGGGTTCGATAAGTTAGGGCCAATGTGTACAAGGGCTAATTTCTTCACGTTCGCCTTTTGAGCCATTTCTGCAGCGCCTGTTGTACCGCATTGGCCTTCACTTTCCCCATTCATATTCATGTTAGATTGCTCATCCCAACACATGCAAAGCATTAAGTCTGCATTTTGTGCGAGCTCTATCACAGTGTCACAAGGTTCAGTGTCCCCAGTGAATACAACACTGCCCGCAGGAGTATCAAAACGGTAAGCCAGGGAATCAAGGTAAGGCTGTACGTGCTTCCCGGGGGCACTTTTTACACGCCAATTTGAAGTTTCAAAGACTAGCCCAGGTTCTATATCTGTCGCTTCCACTTGAGGAGGTTTTCTTGGGAGGGTGCCTCCCCTATTAGTATGAACTTTTTGACTTAGGGGATGGTTTACTCTGGCGATCCAATCATGGGCGAATAACCCTTCAGATTCATCAAGTATCCCAGTCGTTATTTTTTCAGTTAAATTGGGACCAAACACTTTTAGTATATTTTCTTTTCCTGTGCTCTGATCCCATCTGCACAAAAGGAAGCAGGGGTAATCAATATCATGATCGAAATGGTGATGGGTGAAAAACAAGTAGTCTATGTTTGTTGGCCATAAGCCCGCTTTAACTAATTTGTGGGTTGCGGCTGGGCCACAATCTATCATTATTTGGTCATTGCCAATTTCTAGAGCAAATGAGGACCCAAATCTTTCAGGTGTAGGTGTAGGGGTACCGGCGCCTAAGATGTGTACTGTTACCATTTTTTGCTAACCTTCTTTTTTTTCATAAGGATATATTCTGTAATTATCGCCATCTTGAATTAAGAGCAGACGTTGATCATTTGAGTCGACTATCGAATTGTACAGGTCATTCAGATTAGGCTGAATTTGATTTCCACTAATATTGGAGGGTTNTGTCCATAGGATTTCATTAGCGCTATACCCTAAACGCATCTGTAATGCCTCGATCAAGGATTCATTGCTTGNTCGGCTTATTATAGCGATTGTTTTTTTTGTGATTTCTGACTTTGNAAGGTTAGAGTCGCTACTATCGCCCGAATTGTAAGGTAACTTTCTGAATATTCTGAGGTGATAAATTCCTGCACCGAATACCATAATCCCTATAGAGAAAGGTGTAATCAGAGACTCAACAGTTTGCAGTCCAACATTGCTAGCCAATAATCCCTTCAACAAAGTGAAGATAATAGCGGCCATTGTTCCTGCAGTGAATACGATAGCTATGCCTATTACGGCCAAGAAATAAAGGCGTGAATATATGAGATCCGTTTTGAAATTATTACTTATTGATCCTAATTTGCTCCAGCAGAAAAACCATACTAATCCTCCAACAATCGTCTGGCTTACTCCCAACGATAATGGTTCTTTCCAAAATTCCTCAGCTTGTATTAGCTCAGTCCAGGATACCTGGACGATAGAGATCAGCATCGAATGTATTAGAAGGGAAAATCCGGAGATTAAGATTCCTAAACTTATAAAGGCAAGTGAAAAAATCAACACATTATTGGAGGTTTTGGAGAACTCCGTTATCAAAGAGGCGTTTTGAAAATCTTTCGTATGGAAAATTAATACTGATATAGCTATGAGAACGGTGACCATAGAAGAAGAAACGGTGAGTATCCAACCGCTTGTTGTATCAGACTGTAGTGCCAGTCCCAACATAGTCATGGACAAAATGATGGCAGATACCATGGTGGCGGTTGTAGTCACTATAAAAATCACGTAAAGGTATATGGATTCATATTCTCGTTTTGTTAATTTGTTTCGAAATATTCTCCAGTGAATAACCCAAGTGACTAATCCGATAAATATTGATATTGCTAAATTTAATGTGGTCCAGTTAGTACCTGAAAATAAGATTTCTTGACTGGTAATTTCGACTTCGGCCAGCTTGGAAATAGCCAAATAAACTAAACTGCCTAAATTTGAAGCTAACACAAAAAGTCCTACGAGGCTGAAGCTATACACATATGTATTACGTAGGCTGTGGTTACTCGCAATGTCTAATGACCTATCTTTTACAAAATGGTTTGTGTGAAAGATCCAAACTAATGACCATATCGAGAAAGTAGTTGCCTGATTCCAGTTGAATTTAGACTCTTGGACGATTTGAGAAAAACAGCTAATTGAAATAGCGAATGAAACTGACAAAACCAATATAAAGTATGTGTTTCTTATCCCAGGGGACAGTTCGTCTGAATTTGCCACCATATCTTTATTGATTTTCACCCAATAAAAAAACCATAGCGGCGCACCTATTACTANTAGCGATATGCCAAGAGCTGCTCGGTCAGAACTTGTCTGCACTGAAGAATTTGATATAAGAAGGTTCGTCAGGTTAATTANAGATTGTTCAAGACCATTTACGAGNAATGAAAGTGCAACGCCACAAATTATGTATAGATATAGTTGTCTCGCGTTAGTGGACAAGGATCCCTGACGATGAGTTCCTATTCCGGAGGAGATTAATTTATATATGCATATGTTAATTAATATTACTAANGGCAAAAAAATCAGTATATTAATTGCATCATCCATTTGTATGGCCGAGGGTTTGACGATCTATCAAACAATTAATCGGAAACTGCAGTCGATCAATNTTCCAATTTGAATTTTCTTTCACTAGATTAAATGTTTCCTGATAGGAATTTTCAGATGTTCCAATTGGAAATGACGATTCTATTTCGNTAATTTCTACTAAAACAATCGATTCAAAAGAATCCGATTGAGTGTTGATATGCTTCACAGTAGCATTGGAGTATCTGTTTTTTTGCTCATAACTATCAGCAGCGAATTCCGTAGAGCGGCAGACCTCTTTTAGTTCTTTAGAAAGTAACTCGTAAGCAGAGTTGTGGGCATCTTTAGATACATATTGAAGAAAAACTTGGACGATTCTTTCAGGAGAATCTTCTGGCATTTGTGGCGTTGTGNTTNTAAGATTTAACACTAATATAGAAGCTATCAAGAGAAAACAAAAGATAGTGCAAACGATAACGGGAGCCTTGCTCATGTCTAGTTTAATTGAGTGCTTCAATTTGAAATTTGAAAAGTTCTGCTATTGCCATAATCCCAGAATCCAAAACGTTGTCGACTAGCCTTCTTGAGAACCTGTTTCCTTCAGCTGATCCTTGAATTTCGACTATTCCACCATCTGAGGCCATTACGATATTAAAATCCGCATCTGCTTTAGAGTCTTCTTCGTAGCATAGATCTNCCAGTACTTGATCACCCAATATTCCCACACTTGTTGCTGCAACTGGAGTTATATCTGGGATAGAATCGATTGACCCCGCAACTAACATTTGTTTAACAGCCATATTTAGTGCCACAAAGCCGCCTGTTATAGAGGCGGTCCTGGTACCACCATCTGCCTGCAGAACATCGCAATCTATAGTAATAGTGAACTCGCCAATATCTTGCAAATTGATAGCGGCTCTAAGAGACCTCCCAATCAAACGGGAAATTTCTTGGGATCTTCCTTTTCTTTGGTTGTCTCGAGGTACTCTAGGAGAGGTCGACCCTGGAAGCATAGAGTATTCAGCTGTGACCCATGCTTGCCCAGTGCCCATCAAAAATTTGGGAACTTTTTCTTCAACAGTCGCAGTGCATAGGACTTTAGTTAAGCCGGTTGAAATAACTACAGACCCTTGGGAAAATTTGAGAGGATTTTTTTCAAAGGTAACAGGTCTAAGCTCTGTGTTTGATCTATTATCTGACCTCAATTTACACACCTCTCTGATTACAATTTATCTCTTAGATAATTTTATATTGTCCATAAACTCTTAGGAAGATTTATAAAACCCAAAATAAATCAAGAAATAAGACATATTCCTATTTAATACCTGTCGGAGCTATCCTGTAACTTTAAAAAGGGGAATCAAAAAGTTTAGGAGTCGTAAAGGAGCGAGGCGGTATTTATTGTATTAATAGGTGGCATTTATGAGTACTAGTCGCCCAGTTTGTTTCAATAGCCATTTTTAATTTTAACTGTTCATCATGATAAGTACTCAAAGTCACCCACATAAGTACTCAAAGTCACCCACACATAATTCAAGTCTTGCTAGAATTATCTCTATTAACACTTCTGTTGTAGACTGATGGNAACTTTTGAGCGTAAATCAGGCAGTGTTCGATTTATGAAAAATAATATATATCTGACAGGTTTCTCAGGCACTGGTAAATCCACTGTTGGGAATGTTCTTGCCATCATGACGGGAAAGGATTTTGTTGATGTAGATCTTGTCATAGAAGAAATAGAAGGGAAATCTATCCCAGATATTTTTGAGCTCAAAGGTGAAGAATATTTCAGGTCTGTTGAGACCGAATGCTTGAGAGAAGTATCTACACGCTCTGAAACAATTGTATCTACTGGCGGAGGGGTTCCTGTTTCTCTTCAAAATATCGAGATTATGGAAGATTCTGGTGCCATTGTGTGGTTAAAGGCAACCCCTGAAACAATACTGACAAGATTGAGTGTGCAGTCACAGGAGACCGGCCTAGAAAACGACAGGCCCATGTTGGTTTCTAAGCAGCCACTTGAACGAATTGCAAAATTGTTGAAATCTAGACAAATTGCTTATCAGAAGTCAGACCTTAGCGTAGATACGGATGGGAAAAATCCAGAAACCGTGGCTAAAGAAATTTATAGGAGTTTATCGGATTGGAAACAATAAATTACGATGATTTAGCCTCCCAAGTAGTGACTGATAGTGCTACATACCCAGTATGGGTAGGGTGGGGAATAATTGATGAGATAGGTTCTAGAGTTCAAGCGACACTAGAACCTAAAACAGCCTATGTAATATCCGATGAAGGAGTTAGTGGGCATGCTAGGCGTGTGCAAGCGTCAATGGAATCTGCTGGTATCCCAGCATATTTGTTTTTTGTGCCCTCTGGAGAACAGCATAAAAATCTAGATACTGTCAAACATATCTATTCATGGTTGGCTGATCACAAAGCTGAAAGAGGTCATATGATTATTGCTGTAGGAGGAGGAGTAATTGGTGATTTGGCCGGCTTCGTGGCCGCAACATATTTACGGGGTATGCCTTTTGCTCAGGTGCCTACGACATTACTTGCGATGATGGATGCTTCTATTGGAGGTAAAGTTGCTGTTGATCTGGAACAAGGAAAAAATTTGGTGGGATCTTTTTATCAACCNAAGTTTGTTCTGTCGGACGTGGAAACTTTAGCCACATTGCCTGCTAGAGAACTAACTTCAGGTTGGGCGGAAGCGATAAAACATGGGTTGATTCTTGATAATAACTTATTAAATNTTTTTGAAGAAAAACACAATGAGATAACCTCATTGGATTCAGAAATCGCGACCGATATCATAAGGAAAAGTGTTGCGATAAAGGCTCAAGTTGTGTCTAAAGATGAAAGGGAGACTTTGGGGATCAGAATATTGCTCAATTACGGTCATACNGTAGGGCACGCTATAGAATCCACGACCGGATATTCAAAATACCTGCATGGGGAAGCTGTCAGTATTGGGATGATGGCTGCCGCAAGTTTGTCGAAATCCATGGAAATGATGTCTGGTGTTGAAGTAGAAAGGCAGAAAAATTTATTGCAAAAATATAATTTACCCACCACTTCANANGATATCGATGCTGATAAAATAATCGAAGCGATCAAATCAGATAAAAAAACAGTTGGCGGTTCAGTGAATTGGGTCCTGTTGGAAACAATTGGCAAAGCTGTTACCAATAATGAAGTTCCTGAACATTTTTTGATTGAAGCCCTCTCGCAATTAAGGAAATAGAATTTGATTAAAAGAAAATCACTTGATTGAAATAGTTCTTTTCGCGCTCGGGATAACTACGGGAATTTATGGTGTTTTGGTGGGTGCTGGTGGTGGATTCATATTGGCTCCTGTATTGATCCTTTTTTTCTCGAAAGATCCTGAAGTAGCAGCAGGCACTTCCTTAGCTTTGGTATCTATAAATAGTATTTCTGGATTTATTGCCTATAGGAAAACAGGTTTTATTGACGTCAGGAGTGGACTTTTATTTGCAGTAGCAGCAATTCCAGGTTCTGTTTTAGCGCCTTTTGTTTTGGATGCCATGCCTGGGAATACCTTTCGGACTCTTTTCGGTGTTTTGTTGTTGGCTTTGGCGGTTCATATGTTTTTCCGCAGAGGCGATCGTGAGGAGGATACTGACTATTCAGGAAGCGAAATCATATTTGACTCCAACTTTCCCAAGTGGATGGATTTCACTGTAAAAGAGAGAAAAATAAAGTCTTCAGTTGGAGTTACGTTTATTTATAAATTCAATGAATCAATGGCTGTNACATTTAATTTGATTCTTGGGTTTGTATCTAGTTTTTTTGGCACCGGTGGTGGATTTCTTAGGACTCCGATACTGGTTTCAGTATTTTCATTTCCGATAAAGGTGGCAGTTGCCACTTCAATTTTTTCATTATCATTTTATGCGACCATAGGAGCAGCAGCACATGCTTTCAACCAAAACATAGAATGGTATCCAACGTTGGTATGGGGTGGTATAGGATTGGTATTAGGTGGTCAAATAGGAGCGAGGGTAGCACAGCGGATCAAAAGCTTTTGGATCCTTAAATTACTGCTGTTAGTTGTTTTGTTTTTGGGAGTCCAATTAGTGTTGGAAGGATTATGGCCAGGTCTAATAAACTTACCCGAGGCACACTAATAAAACAAAATGTTTACTTTTGAATTAGAGCATACAGACGGATTGGCCAGGGCAGGTTCTATTAACACCGATCATGGTGAAATCCGCACCCCAGTGTTTATGCCTGTAGCCACTCAAGGTTCTGTAAAGGCACTGGACCCCACGGATTTGCAAACTCTAGGAGCCCAAATCGTTTTAGGTAATGCCTACCATCTATATTTGAGGCCTGGTTCCCAAGAGATAAAAGAATTTGGTGGGCTTCATTCATTTATGAATTGGCCAAAGCCAATCTTGACAGATAGCGGAGGCTTTCAAGGATTTAGTCTCCAGCATTTGAGAAAAATAAATCCCAACGGCATTACATTCAAATCTCATATTGATGGGTCTTCTCATGAATTAACTCCTGAATCAGTAATACAAATACAAAAGGAAATTGCTTCTGACATAATAATGCCCCTAGATGTTTGTTTNTCCCCAGAGGCTTCAAAGACTGATTTTGTCGAGGCAATGCATTTGACTTCGAATTGGCTCAGTCGGTCCATTAATTATCAAAACGAGTCATCTTCTCAAGCTCTTTTTGGAATAGTCCAAGGAGGCTTGTATGCCGACCTCAGGAAAGAGTCTGCTCATGAGCTTTCTGATTATGACCTGCCAGGCTATTCGATTGGCGGACTGAGTGTGGGTGAAACAAAAGAAGAAATGTATCCGATAGTTGAAATAACTTCTAATTTTCTGCCTCAATCAAAACCGAGATACTTGATGGGCGTAGGTTCTCCAGAAGATCTAGTTGAGTGCGTGGTTCGTGGGATAGATATGTTTGATTGCGTACTTCCGACAAGGGTAGCGAGAAAGGGAGCTATGTACACCAAATACGGCAGACGTAACGTGACCAGAGCGGAATACAAGGATCAAAATAGTCCTTTTGATCCTGATTGTGATTGTTACTGCTGTACTAACTTCACTGCAGGATACATACACCATCTGTTCAAGTCGAAAGAATACCTAGCCTATCGGCTAGCCTCAATACACAACTTAAGATTTCTCATTCGTATCATGAATGATTTGCGGCAAGCAATACAGGAAGGAGCAATACAAGAATATAGAGAATCGTTTTGGAAGAATTACCAAGTGTCAGATCAGACAGCTAGGATTAATCAAAAATATTCCCGTATGTCCCAGTTGGAAAGTACGGGTTGAACTAATTTCCCCCAGCGACAGCAGGTACGATGCTAACTTCATCGCCTGAATTTACCCCACTCTCCATGCCATCCATGAATCGGATGTCTTCCCCATTCACATAGATGTTCACAAAACTTCTTAGATCACCACTATCATCGCATAGTCTACTTTTTATACCTGGAAATTGGGAATCTAAGGAAGCGATTATTGCGCTTACGGTATTGCCGTCAACGTCTGCTTTATCTTCTCCGTTGGTAACTTTTCTTAATGGCGTAGGAATTCTTACGCTTACACTCATGAAACTGCTCCTTGGTTATTGAATACTATGATATGTCTAAATTAGCCTTCGATTATGTCACCAGCTATCGGGTCTACTCTTACCCCAGTAGAAGTTACCCACTCAAGTCCATCTTCCACAACTTCGCTTTCGCCTTCCAGCTCCAAAACAACCCAGCCCATGTCATCTCTGATGTCAGCCCGTCTGATATTGGTGACTATACCGAAATCAACGCCCAGTTTGTAAATAACTGGTTCTTTGATAAGTTCCTGAGGAAATGTAAATTTGACACGCTTTGTAGCCATTATTATACCGCCTTAGTCTCTTCTTTTTGATAACTTAGTCTGAAAAGTGTTCATTTGGGGTTTTGTTTCTATCGGGTCAACAAAATCGCCCATAGCTTCCAATGTCTTTAGTCCATTTCCAGTAACGAAAGCTACGGTAACCTCGTCTTTCTTTATTTTTCCTTGTTCAACTAGTCTTTTTAAGCTAGAAATCACCACTCCTCCTGCGGTTTCGGTGAATATACCCTCTGTTTCGGCAAGCATTCTTATTCCATCAATAATGGAATCTTCGTATGCAGCAACTCCGGTACCTCCAGTCTCACGGAGTACCTCTAATGAGTACGGTCCTGCTGCCGGATTGCCGATCGCGAGAGATTTCGCAATAGTTTCAGGTTTGACAGGTCTAACCTGATTATTACCAGTTTCAAATGCCTCCACAATGGGGGCGCATCCTTCAGCTTGAGCCAGGTGCATTTTGGTTTTTGCCTTTTCGATTAATCCGGCTCCTTCAAATTCTTCAATGCCTTTCCAGATTTTTGTATGTAACTCCCCAGATGCACCGGGAACGACGCAATGGTCAGGAGCCTTCCACCCCAACTGTTCTGATACTTCGTACCCCAAGGTCTTGCTTCCCTCTGCATAATAGGGGCGCATGTTGATGTTGACGAAAGCCCANCTATAGGCATCGGCAAGTTCACTGCAAAATCGGTTGGCTTGATCGTAAGTTCCTTCTACNGCAACCATGGTTGGTCCATATACAGCCGCGCCTTGGATCTTCCCTTGCTCAAGATCAGCAGGATAGAAAACCATAGTCTCCATACCTGCCTTTGCCCCATGTGCCGCCACTGAACCCATTAAATTTCCGGTNGAAACACATGCTAAGACATCAAATTCAAATTCCAAAGCTTTTGTTGCTGTGACGGACACCGGTCTGTCCTTAAAAGAGAAGGTAGGGTTTACACTATCGTTTTTAATATAAAGGTGGTCAAGGCCAAGCTGGCGACCTAGGTTTTTGGCATGTATCAGAGGTGTGAAGCCGGTCGATATGTCCACAGCAGATTCTTTTTCTACTGGTAGGAAGTCGTGGTACCTCCACATCGTGTTTGGACCAGATTCTATGCTTTTTCTGGAGACTACCTTAGCTACNGAATTGTAGTCGTATGCAACTTCTAGAGGTCCAAAGCAAAATTCACATGCGTTCAACGGTTCAATGGGATATTCAGTCTTGCATTCTCTACATTGTAGGCATTTTACGTGTGGCAACTTTTTGCTCCTTGGGTTCTCATGGTGCAGTTGCTTAACACTGCTTCGCGTAGACCATTNATTCAAACTAGAACTAGGCACAAAATGGTAGCAATGTAGTGAATTCNGTGTCAAGGAAATAGTGAACAGTTTTAAGTTTATTAATCTATATTTCTGTGATTTTATCCAATATAGCTTCGTTACAGTCGATATCGCCAACTACAGACAAATTAAGGTGCGACATATTTAGATATTCGGTAGCGACTCTTTGCAAATTTGTTTGATTATTTCTTTCTATCAACTTTTTTATTAAATTTTCAGAATCAATATGATTATTGAAAAGTTCTTGTTGAGCATTCCATGAAGCAACGGATTGTGTATTATCCATCCTTAGCCGCCTTCTACCAGACATAATTTGTTTTGCNCGGGTCACTTCTGGATTTCCTAAATCTCTTTTNACACCTTCTATTTCTTCAAGAATAGATTTAATTGCCTCAACATATTTGTCCCGATGGACCGCCAAAGTTATTCTGAAATCACCAACATCTTGTAAATGAGAGGTTCCTGATTCTATGTCGTACACTAGGCCACGTCGCTCTCTTATTTCCTGAAAAAGCCTACTGCTCATTCCATCCCCAAGTATTAAGCTCAACATGGCTAAGGCGTACCTGTCAGGATGACTTCTGGAAACTCCATGATAGCCAATATGTATGTGAACTTGTTCTATTTCGCGGTGTTCCAAAGTTATCTGAGGTGAAATTTTGGAGACTTTAATATTGTCATATCTGGTCGTTTTGTTCTTTGGGTATTTGCCTATAAATGAATTTTCTATTGCTTCTAAAGCAGCCTCATGAGATACATTTCCTGAAATGCTGATTACAATGTTGGCTGGTACGTAAAGCTGACCCATAAAGTTGGTGATTTTAATTTGATTCATGTCCTGTATGCTTTGAACGGAGCCTGCAATGTCTCGTCCCAGTGCTGTACATCCCCACATTAATTCATCAAGATTTAAAGCCGCTTTGGAATCGGGATAATCTTCTATCGACTTTATTTCTTCAATTACTACACTTCGTTCGGAATCAATGTCATGGTCCTGTAAAAGAGGGTTTTGAATCATATCTAGC
This sequence comes from Chloroflexota bacterium, assembly GCA_002728195.1. Classification (GTDB taxonomy): domain Bacteria; phylum Chloroflexota; class Dehalococcoidia; order Lucifugimonadales; family UBA826; genus UBA11996. The sequence goes on along the minus strand of PBWI01000051.1, from coordinate 27,083 downwards.
AAAATTGATATACCTATGGAGAAGTCATTTTTCGGGATATGGCACCAATAGGTTGTGGACTCATACCCAGTACTTGCATTTAATGACCCACCGGTGGATTCGATAGGGGAGGTGACTAGCAAAGGGGATGGCCTGTTCTTGGTACCTTTGAAAAGCATATGCTCCAAGAAATGAGCCACTCCGTGTTCATCTATGTTTTCGTCCCTGGATCCGGCTTTGATGGAAATAGAGATTGCGACGGATTCGGCATTAGGCATGCTCTGGGTTACTATTCGCAACCCAGAAGTCATTGTGGACTTTTCATGTCTTATCAAGAGAATAAAAACCCTTTGTTACCCAGTGTTATCGCGAATTTCTACGCCTGAAATTTCTTCTTGCAGCTTTGCTATTGCTAGGGTGGATTCCTCTCCTAAGCCTTTGTTTTGAGCATAGATATAGCTCTGCTGGATGAGGTTTGACACTTTCATAGGAACTCTTAACTTCCGCCCCAAATCTGTGGCCAATCCAACATCTTTTGCCCCTAGGTCAAGTTTGAANCCTGGTGCAAAGTTGCCTTTAAAAAGTGTGTCTGGATAAGATTTCATGTGAGCAGTATTTCCGGTACTGGCTGAAATGGCCTTATAGAGGGTCATTGGTTCTACTCCGGCCTTTACCCCCATACTTAGAGCTTCTGATAAAACGACTCCAAGTGTCATGCCAATTAAGTTGTTGGCAATTTTGCAAACGGCTCCAGATCCAATTTCTCCACAAAACATGATTTCTGACCCCATCGTGTCTAGAACGGATTTATATTTTTCGTATTTTGACCGATCTCCCCCGACCATGATGCATAAAGTTCCCTTTTCAGATCCAACCGTTCCTCCACTAACCGGGGCATCTAAAATAGTTGCCCCCTTCTGTTGGTAAAGGGAGGAGATATTGCGAATAGTGTCAGGGTCCGTAGTGCTCAGATCAAAATGAGTCGTATTTTTTGAGGCTCCCGAAAGTATCCCTCCTTCTCCCAAAGTGACTTCTTCCACATCTTGTGGTCTAGGTAGAGATGTGAATATCACTTCTGACATTGCGGCTACCTGGGCTGGATTATCGGCAAAAGTTGCTCCCATAGATACAATTTCATCGGTTGCTTTTTTATTGAGGTCATACACTACTAAATCATGCCCTGCATTTATTATGTGTTTGACCATGTGCTGGCCCATTAGTCCTATGCCTATAAATCCTACCTTCATTTGGTGTTCCCCTTTGAAATTTTTGGCTGACAGCATTTAATAAAATTTGATTCTATAGTACAACCGAAAAGAATCAATCGGTTGGTGAAGCAGGCCTATCAAGATTGAAGAGCAAGTTATTCATAGAGGCAGATATGTCATCTTTGGCTGACCTATGTTTTAGTCTTTATTCGGAGATACTGTATCTATATATTGCTGGCCAAACACGCAAGAGTTAGAGATCTGTCAGTGATTCAGAGTAATGGAATCAACAGATCCTTAGAGATAATCGGCTATGACTTGCACAAGGTGTTTGGATTTACGTCCAGTTCCCTGTTCTATTTGTTCACGGCAAGAGACCCCTTCAGTGATAACNAGAGTGTCTTCCTGTTCTGTTCTTAATTTTGGGAACAAGGTTTCTTCTCCTATCTGCATCGAGATTTCATAGTGATTTTTTAGGTATCCAAAAGATCCAGCCATACCGCAACAGCCCGATTTCACTTCAGATGCATGAAGGCCGGGTATGTGTTCCAGTACTTTCATCGCAGCTTCGGTTCCGACTAGGGCTTTTTGATGACAATGCCCATGCAATACAGCTTTTTGGTTTTCGGGCGCATTCTCAAAAACAAATTCAGGATTCTTTTCCAAAGCGTATAGGAAAAATTCCTCGATTAACATTGTACTTTTGGCGATCTCATCTGATTTTTTCTCGTCATCCATAAGATCTCCAAAATCGCCTAGGAAACCGAGAACACAGCTTGGTTCTATCCCAACTAATTTTGCCCCGTTTTTTATGTGCGGATATATCTCATCTACGTTAAAAGCTATGTTGTCTTTGGCCGCGTCAATCATGCCGTTTGATAGCATTGGACGACCGCAACATTTCAGGCTAGGTATGATAACTTGGTAACCTAGTTTTTCAATTACTTTGACCGCTGATATCCCTAATTCAGGATGGTTGAAATTAGTNGTGGTATCAGGGAATAAAACGANNTGCCCATTAACAGCTTTTTCCTCAGATGAGCCACCTCTTGCTTTAAACCATTGAGTGAATGTCTGAGACGCAAATTTTGGAAGTGGNCTTCTAGCGTCAATTCCAATAGATTGTTCCAGTAATCGTTTGGATCCAGGAATGGACATCATCCAATTAGACAAAGGAGCAAAAAAAGTTCCTAGTTTACTCAGAGAAGCGACATTTCCGAAAAACCTGTTTTTTAGGTCGTAGCCATTTTCCTTATGGTATATGTTAAGAAATTCGTATTTAAGTTTAGCCATGTCCACATTGGAAGGGCATTCAGCTTTGCACCCCTTGCATTCAAGGCAAAGGTCCATTACCTCGTACATCCTTTCCTGGGTGATGGCCTCTGGTGGCAATGCACCTGATATGGTTGCCCTTAATGCATTAGCTCTCCCTCTGGTAGAGTGTTCCTCATCCCTTGTAGCCATATAGGAGGGACACATAGTGCCTCCTATAACCTTCCTACAAGCCCCTTGCCCATTGCACATTTCTATTGCGCTAGCAAAGCTTCCGCCTTCCGTTCGGTAAGCGAATCCTGTATCTGGGTTCAATGTATGGTAACTAGTACCGTACCTTAAATTGTCTGTCATGGAGGGGGAATCAACTATTTTCCCTGGATTCATAATTCCTTGTGGGTCAAAGGTTGATTTAACCTCTCTAAATGCTTCATATAGTTGGTCACCAAACATTTTTCGATTAAATCCACTGCGGACTAGTCCATCTCCATGTTCTCCACTCAGAGATCCGCCAAATTCAAGAACTAAATCACTTATTTCTTCAGATATCGCCACCATTCGGTTAATACCTTCCTGGTTTTTTAAATTAACCAAAGGTCGAATGTGAAGACACCCAACACTAGCATGTCCATAGTATCCAGCCTCAGTACCATTCTTTCTGATTATTTGGTCAAATCTTTTCACGAATTCTGGAAGTACTTCGGGAGACACCGCGGTATCTTCTACAAAAGGTAGAGGTTTAGCGTCTCCAGGGACATTCATCATCAATCCCAGTCCTGCTTTTCTCACGTCCCAAACTTTTTGCTGATCTGTTGGGTCTGTCATTCTCAAAAGTTTATATCCCCAACCACCTTTTTTAATTCTGTTTTCAAGATCGTCGAATTTCGACTGAAGTTCTAAATCTGAATCAGCTATTAGTTCCATTACTAGAAGGGCTTCCGGTGACCCTTCGATAAAATTTGTAAGCCTCGAATATGCTAGGTTAGACTGAGCTTGCTTGATGATCATACTGCCGATTAGTTCAACTGCAGCTGGTCCCATTTCTATTGCTGCAACTGTCGCCTCCATTGATTCATTGAGATCGTTGCAATGTAGAACTGCTAATCCTTTTACTTTTGGGATAGGTACAACTTTAAGTTTCGCCTCTGTGATTGTTAGAAGAGTACCTTCAGAGCCAATCACAAATCTGGCCATATTGAAATTACTTCCCCCGACAAATTCGTCCAAGTTATAACCCGATACTCTTCTTTGTATTTTGGGGTACCTAGCTAAAATTTCATCCCTATTTTTTTCTCCGATTGAGAAAAGNTTTCTATATATATCGCCTTCAAGACCGGACACCCTCAATTTCTCTTCCAAAGTGTCACCAGTGAGGTGTTGGAATTTGGCTTTGTCACCATTTGAAAGGATCACGTCAAGATCATAGACGTTATCTACTGTTTTTCCCCACAGAATAGAATGCGCTCCACAGGAATTGTTGCCTAGAGCTCCCCCAACATTTCCCCTGCTGCTTGTACTTGGATCTGGAGTAAACATGACTCCATGCGGGGACAATTGAGCATTTAATTCATCAAGAATAATGCCAGGTTGGGTTTTTACCCACCCTTCTTCAACACTGACCTCTTTCATGGTTTTCATGTATCTTGAAAAATCAACTACTATTGACTCTCCAACAGTCTGCCCGGCTAGGCTTGTGCCTCCGCCTCTTGGTAGGACAGTAACCCCGTATTTATGGGCCGTTTCAATTACCGCAATAACATCTTCTTCATTTTTTGGGAGAACAACTCCGACAGGTTCAATTTGATATATGCTGGCATCTGTGCTCCATAGCGCTCGTGACATTTTGTCGAAACGAACTTCTCCGGATACATGTTTTTGCAATTCAGCTACAAGTTCTTGGGTGTCAGAGTCTTTTGGAGTAACTACCATAAGGCAACCTACGTAATTGTATGCGTTTGTAATCTAGGTCTCAAAAGTGACCAGCGATTTGGTTTCTTTCAAGTATCGCTAGGTTATATCAATAATCTTGAGATTTGTCTGCCCTTTTGGGGTCACCGCAACTGCCTTTTGACCNGACCTTTTTCCAATCAGTGCCTTTCCTAGCGGCGAAGCATCTGAAATNTTGCCTTCAAGAGGATTAGCCTCAGANGGACTAACAAGCGTGTATTTGTTNTTTTTCTTTCTATCAAGGTCCTCGATCACGATCGTCGTACCAACGCGTACAGTTTTTGCACCTTTTCCGGATGAGTCAACAATGATGGCTGAGCGAAGCATCCCTTCAATTTCTTTAATACGTGCCTCTTCTCTACCTTGTTGTTCTCGGGCCGCTTCCAGTGGTGCGTTTTCGCGGACGTCGCCATCTTCTGCCGCAGTCTGTATTGCTTCACTTATCGAGACTCTGTTGGACTCCAGGGTTTCTTTTTCTGAACTGAGTTGGTCGTGTCCTTCTTGTGTCATCTCTTGGCCACCTTTCTGGGAAAGAGATTTTCCTCTAGTCCTTGCAGAACCTTTGGATTTCCTTACCCTAAAATGTGTTGCCAAATTAATTTCGGTTATTTCCTGTTTATGAGCATAAGCCAGAAATTTTCTTACGGCTTGTAGCCCTTCAACGGCCTCTTCTGACATCGTGTTTTTGGCCACTTGTTCAGCATAACCACCTATTTGAGAAGGGGTGATGGTAGCTAAATCCCTATCACCTTGGAAATGTTTGACGAATCGATTTATCTCTCTTATAGCTGCCTGAGACTTGTCTTTGTCTTTAAGGCTTCCGGTGTATTCTCCGACTGCCTCCAGCAGGTTCATTTCATTGTTTGAATCCAAGGAAATCTCCCTTTTTAAGACGCTGGTCTGTAATTTACCCCATATCAACGGACTTTTAATTCTATCAGAGGTTGCTACCCATTAACAAAGGTGCCTTTTGATGACTGTGATTCCAATGATGTTATTCGTAAATATCCACAGAATATGGATATTAGTATTGCATGGTGTTAAATTACCAATTGGATTTTGGACCTTAGGAGTAATACTTAATTCATGAACACCACAGAGTTTTTAAATATAACTTCTCTTATTGTCCCAGAGAGGACAGCCATCGTTTTTGATGGAAAGAGATTTTCTTTNCAAGAATTGGAAGCAAGAGTGAAAAAATTAGCGAACGCGCTTTCAGGACTGGGGGTCGGTTCAGGTGACCGAATAGCGACGATGCAGGTGAACTGTAACGAAAATATTGAGACATATTTCGCAGCAGCCAAACTGGACGCAGTGTATGTTCCTCTAAATTTTCGTTCCAGACCAGAAGAAATTGAATATATGCTTAATGATTCGGAACCAAAGGTACTTATCACTGGCGAACGATATGTTTCGATGATTGATGACATTAAAGGGGATTTGACGACTGTTGAACATTTAATTGTATTGGATGACGCGTCGGCAGACGGTTGGGAGTCATATGAAACCCTTATTACCTCTGCTTCGGATGATGACTTGTTTCCTGAAGATGATGAAGACGATTTGACTATGGTTATGTTTACTGCAGGTACCACAGGCTCACCTAAAGGCGTAATGCTTAGTCACGATAGNTTTTCCTCATATATTTTATCTAACGTTTCGCCACCNGAGATTGAATCAGAAGAAAAAAACATTTTGACGGTGCCTCTATATCACATTGCTGGTATACAAGCTGTCATGGCAGCAATATATGGAGGGCGCACTTTAATTATCCAGCGACAATTTGAACCTGTTGAGTGGATGAGGTTGGTGCAAGAGGAGAGAGCTAATCGGGCTATGATGGTGCCTACAATGTTAAAAATGTTGATGGATCATCAGGATTTTGAAAATTATGATCTTTCTAGCTTGCAGGTCATAACCTACGGAGCGGCACCAATGCCTCTTGAAGTGATAAAACGAGCTATCGCTAAGTTTCCGGGAACATTTTTCATAAATGCATTTGGACAGACGGAAACAGCAGCGACAATAACAATGCTTCCTCCCGAAGACCATCTATTGGAAGGGTCAGAGGAGGAAATTGAAAAGAAATTGAATCGATTGACTTCCATTGGCAAGCCTTTAAGTGATGTTGAAGTAAGAATTGTGGATGAAGATGGAAGTGAGGTGGCTGTGGGTGAAACAGGAGAAATAGTGGCGCAAGGGCCGAGATTAATGAAAGGTTATTGGAATCAGCAAGCCGCAACGGCTGAGGCTTTAAGAGGTGGTTGGCTCTATACNGGTGACTTGGGATACTTTGATGAAGATGGGTATATTTTTCTATCAGGGAGGGCTAAAGATTTTATAAAAAGAGCAGGTGAGATGGTGTCGCCAGAAGAAGTTGAGCAGATTTTGCACTCTCACCCTGCAATAGACGAAGCAGCAATCATCGGCGTACCAGATCTAGATTGGGGTGAACGAGTCAGGGCTATCGTAGTTGCCAAATCAGGTGTCACCATCGATGAAGAAGAGGTGATTTCTTATTGTAAAGATAGGATGGCTAGTTTTAAGAAGCCCGAATCAGTAGTTGTAGTCGATGAGNTGCCAAGAAATCCTCTAGGAAAGGTACTAAAAAGAGTGTTGAGAGAAGAATTTAGCTATCCTGTGGAAGACTGATAAGCAATATAAGGTGAGGAATAATGAAAATAACAAATATAGAAACTTTTATTGTTGATGCTGGTTGGAGGCCATGGGGTTTCGTTAAGGTAGAAACTGACGAGGGAATCACAGGATGGGGTGAATGTAGTGACGGCAGATCCCCAAGAGGAGTGCAGGGCACTATTGAGGATTTGAAGCCCTTGCTTATTGGGACAGATCCAAGGGAATTTGAGAACAGGTTTTGGGATATGTATAGAGGTACTCGTCAAAGCCCAGGTGGGATTGCTGCTAAAGCACTCGCTGGTTTAGATTGTGCTTTTATTGATATAAAAGCAAAAAGTTTGGGTATTTCCGTTCCGGAACTCTTTGGAGGTCCAACTCGTGACAAAGTTCGTGTTTACTGGTCTCATTGCGGTACCTCAAGAACTCGGAATTACGATTTGATTGGTGTTCCCCCTTTGGAAACTTGGGATGATATAACTGCTTTAGGACGAGAAGTGGTTGACAGGGGCTTTACTGCTTTAAAGACTAATGTGATTGGTCCAGGACGTCCTGCCCAACATTTTGGTAGTGGATTTGGGAGTGGGAAGGGATCTACCGATCAAGTTGTAACCAAGGGAGTATTAAGGCATATTGAACAATTAATCGGTACTTTTCGAGACGCAGTCGGTCCTGATGTAGATATTAATCTAGATCTCAATTTTCATTTCAAAACGGAGGCTTGTTTGAGGATTGCTCAAGTTTTGGAACAATTTGACATGTTGTGGTTGGAAATAGATATGTATCAGCCAGAAAGTATAAGACAGATAAAGGATTCCACTACAACTAGGATTTGTACCGGGGAAAATTTGTTTTACATGAGGGATTATCTGCCATATTTCCAACAACACGCAGCAGATATGTTTATGATAGATGTTCCTTGGAATGGGTTTAGCCAGTCCAAAAAAGTGGGTGACCTTGCAGAAGTGTTCCAACACAATGTTGCCCCTCANAACTACTATAGTCATTTGTCCACTTTTGTGAGCGCTTCTCTCTGTGCATCTCTTCCCAATATACGCATTATGGAGATTGATATAGATGATGTCCCATGGAAAGACGACCTGGTTACCAATAAACCTGAAATCATTGATGGATATATGACGATACCATCAAGGCCAGGTTGGGGTGCTGATATAAATGAAGAAGTTGCAAAGGCTCATCCTTGGGAAGGGCATAGAGGTAGTTATGGGTCGTCCGCTCCACCCCCCGCTCAATGGACGTTTGGCCTGCCGAGCTAATTAAACTGGACTCACAGCTTAAATTCTTTCAGGTATATTGGTTGAGTTTTGAAACTTTAGGACTACGTCTGAGATTGCGTCTGGACGTTCCATGTACATGTTGTGACCCGTATCTGAAATTATTACTGTTTGCAAATTAGGCATTTGAGCTTCCAAGTCAAAAGCTTTTTTGAATCCTTCAATGCGATTGCCACCAACTACGAATAGTATGGGGATAGATATGGATTCCAGTATGGGTACCAGATCAAGATAGTCATCTTCTCTTTCAGTCCATGACAGAGTAGCAGAAGACCATTTCATATCTACTTTTCCATCTTCATCCACAAAAGTTTCGTGCTCAACAACATCATTTATAACAGTAGGNTGCCATTTACTTGTAACTTCATGCTTGCCTAATAGGTCTTTGAGGTCTGCATGGTCGCTCCATGTCGTGCGTGCCCTCTTTCCTCTATCAGATACCATTCGTTGAAATTTCTCGTCAACGATCATCATGGGTTCCATGAGAACCAATTTCTCGAATCTATCAGGATTATCGGCTACATTCATGGCTAAGGCCACTGCTCCCGTGGAATGTGCAACTGCCGTTATCCCATTCAAATCTGTTTTAGTGACAAAATTTCTGATGTCGTCGGACCGATCGGAAAACCTGTAGCCATTTTCTACCCAACTACTATCTCCGTGCCCCAGTAGGTCCATAGCTAGTACATGATTGTTCGAAGATAATTTTCTGGCGACTTCATCGAAACTTCTGCTTGTTCTCATGTCGCCATGTATGAGAACAGTGGTTGGTCCCTCACCTTGCCAATCAATATAGTGGGTGTAATTAGATTTATTTTGGATAAATCGGCTTTTTGGTTTAAAGGATTTAGTTTTCATGTTTTACAATAAAAAAAGACTAGTTCTGATTTATCAGAACTAGTCTTTCAATTTTTCGTGCGTTACCCACCAGAAATCGCGGGCAGAAAATGAACTTCACTATCGGGGCCAACTTTTTGGATCATTCCTAGGGGAGTTATTTCTCCATCTACTGCAACGGAAATATTTGGTTTTATTTTACCGTCCTCAACTAATCTTTCCTTGAATCCTGAGTACTCTGAATCTAGATTGTCAATAATCTGCCTAAGATTCGTACCTTCTATTACTAGTTTTTGCTCTCCGTCGCATAACTTTTGCATGAGAGAAGGTACGAATACTATTGGCATTACTACTTTCCTGAATCCAGAACAGCTCCTGGGGTGAGAGGTAATTGGGTCATGATGTTTCCTGTCGCATCAGACACAGCGTTAGCAATGGCTGGTGTAGGGGGAACGATGTTGGCTTCTCCCACGCCTCTAACTCCGAATGGATGTCCGGGGTTTGCAACTTCTACGATAACGGTGTCAATCATTGGCAAATCCAATGAAGTCGGCATTCGGTAGTCCAGAAGACTGGAGTTTGCCATATTACCTTGGTCATTCATGAAGTATTCTTCGTTAAGTGCCCAGCCGATCCCCTGTACGCTGCCACCCTGCATCTGGCCCTCAACATAACTCGGGTGTATTGCTTTACCCACGTCTTGAACGCAGGTGAATCTTTCTATTGATACCTTACCCGTTTCGTCATCTATGGATACATCTACGATGTTACCGGCGAATGACCCTCCAACACCTTTTGGATTTACAGCGGCTCTTCCCGTTATTGTTCCGCCGGTATCACTCATTTGAGAGGCCAGTTCCTTGAAGGTCATTTTTAATTCTGAATCTGTTTTGGAACTTATTATCCCATCTTCCATATCTAGCGAGTCAGCGTCGACGTCCCATATATCAGCTGCTCTTTCTATCGATTGGCGCTTAACGTCCTGAGCTGCTTCATATGCGGCCCAGCCAGTGGCGAAAGTCGTTCGACTTCCTCCTGTTACTGCTGTGAAGCCTATGGTGTCTGTGTCAACGACTGAGGGCCTCACATCCTCTACTGCTATCCCAAGTACTTCTGCAGCATGCATTGCGATTGATGTTCGGGACCCCCCAATATCTGTTGAGCCTTCAGTTAGGTTGATTGATCCATCTTTGTTAACAGCTATATTGCACGCTGAATCAAATCCTATATTGAACCAGAATCCGATTGATATGCCTCTTCCGTGGCCAGATTTTTTGGCAGCCTGATAGTGCGGATGGTCTCTCATAGCCTCGAGGACTTCCCGGGCACCTATCCTTCTAAAGGTGGGGCCATCAACTCGTCGAGTTCCTTCCTCAGCCACATTTTTCAACCTCAATTCAATGGGGTCCATGCCTAGCTTGTCGGCAAGCTCATTTAATGCTTGTTCCATTCCAAAAGCTGCATTAGGTGCACCTGGTGCCCTGTATGGAGCGGTTTTCGGTTTATTGACAACCACATCATATCCATCGATAAGACCGTTCTCAATATCATAAGCAGCGAATACACATTGTGCTGCTGCTCCAACTGGAGAACCAGGGTATCCCCCAGCTTCCATAGCCATCCAAGCATGAGCGGCTGTTATTGTCCCATCTGATTTTGCGCCTAGCTTGATTTTTATATTTGATCCAGGCGTTGGCCCTGAGCCTTCAAAGGTGTCTTTTCGGCTCATGACTATTTTGACAGGGGTTCCAGTTTTCTTCGACAGAATTGCGGCAACGGGTTCCACGTATATTGGTATTTTGCCGCCGAATCCGCCACCAATTTCAGTGGGGGTGACGCGGATATTTGATACTGGAATATCCAGCAGGTCTGCTAAACTGTCTCTGACTACAAAGGAGCCTTGGGTACTGCACCATACATGAAGCCGACCGTCTGGACTCCAAAGTGCTGTCCCGTTGTGTGGTTCTATGTATCCCTGATGCACCATAGCTGTGTTGTATTCTCTTTCCACTATCACATCAGCTTCTTCAAACCCCTTTTTGACGTCCCCTTTTGAATGTTGAAAATGGTCAGCTATGTTACTAACTATGCCCGAATCCTCGCCTAATTCTTGAGTTGTTAAGGATTCATGTAATAGAGGGGCTCCTTCGGCCATAGACTGCTGTGTTGTCATGACTGAATCTAATACTTCGTATTTGACCTCAATCAAGGCAAGTGCTTCTTCTGCAATATGTGGATTGGTAGCTGCTACTCCTGCAATAGCATGCCCTGCGTACAACACTTTATCACTAGCCATTATGTTGTCTCTTAACCACTTCAGCTTAGTCGTGTCTTCCCCCATCTCAATAGACTTATCGCCGGTTTGGGGGAAATCTTTCGCCGTTGCAACTGCTTTAACGCCGTCTAAGGCTTCAGCTTTACTTGTGTCTATGGATAGGATTTTCGCGTGGGCATGAGGGCTTCTAAGGATTTTTCCGTGTAGAAGGCCTGATGCGTCGAAATCAGCGCCATATATTGCTCTTCCGGTTACTTTGTCAGCCCCGTCATGGCGGACAGGCCTTGTTCCAAGAACCTTGTAGTCCACACTGGATAGAACCATATTTCTTTCGTAATCAGCAGTTGTCATTTTATTAGGCCTCCTGCATTCTTTTTGCTGCGTCTTGTACAGCTCTGACGATTTTGTCATAGCCCGTACACCGGCATAGGTTGTTAGCTAACCAAAAACGTATTTCGTGTTCAGTAGGGTTAGGGTTTTGTTCTAAGAGAGCTTTCGAGGACAGGATGAAACCAGGGGTGCAGATTCCGCATTGAAGGGCAGCATTTTCAAGGAAGGCTAATTGCAATGGATGTAAATTACTTCCATCAGCTACACCTTCAATGGTTTCTATGTTGGCGCCCTCAGCTTCAACACCTAAAACCAAACACGAAGTGACGATTCTTCCGTCCATATTGACAGTGCAGGCTCCACAATTACCGTCGTTGCAACCCTCTTTTGTGCCTGTTAGGCCAATTACGTCTCTCAGGCATTCAAGTAGGCTTTGCCTAGGTTCACATAGGAAATCGACTTGTTCACCATTAATAGTTGTTGTTACATGTGTCTTTGCTGGCATTATTTACCTCCCTGTGCACGTTCTACAGCTGTATTCAACGCTCTTCTTGTGAGAACTTCGCATAAATGTTTTCTATATTCTGCGGTCCCTCTCATATCCGAAATTGGCTTAGCCGCTTCTTTAGCAGCATTTGCAGCATTTTGGATCGGTCCATCACCTACAGATTCACCAACTAATGCTGAAATGGCGTTTGGCACCGATATTGGAGTTGGGGCTACGGATGCAAGGCTTACCTTTGCAGCAGTAAATTTACCGCCTGAAATATTTACCGATACTCCTGCACCAACGACCGCTATATCCATTTCATTTCTTGGTATGAATCGAATGTAATTGGCCCCGAAGCCTTCACCTGGGTTAGGCAGATTTATTGAGACTAATATCTCGTCTTTACCTATGCAGGTTTGCCGTGGCCCTGTGCAAACATCTTCTACAGCCACTTCCCTTGTACCATTGGGGCCGGCTAGGGTGGCCACCCCGTTATGGGCAACAAGATTTGGTATGGAATCACCGCTGGGAGCTGCATTACACAAATTACCTCCGAGAGAGGCTCTTCCCTGGATTTGAGTACCACCTATAAGAGAGGCTGAGTCAATCAGAGCTGGATAATGAGTTATCACATTCGAGTCGTTATAAATTTTATGGCATGGTACTGCGGCACCAATAGTAAGGCCTTTGGTTGTACTGTAACTCAGTTCATTTAGTTCTGGTATATCCTTCACATTCACCACTACATCAGCGTCCACTCTTGGATCCTTGACCCGTAATTGAACAATTAGATCTGTGCCCCCTGCCATTGGACGGGCTTTGCCGCCAGACTGGGAGAGGATTTTGACTGCCTCATCCACCGTTTTGGCATTTTCATAATCAATCCACTTCAAGAGATTTCCTCCTTTGACGGGGTGACTTTTAGTCAGCACCCTTCGTTCACTTTATTATCAGCAATTTTTAAGTTCATTTAGAACCATATTTTCCACATAAAATGGAGCCGAAATTCGGCTCAAGTCTAACATATGGTTTTCAGCCTAACAATCTTCATTGAAGGCATACGCTCTATTCCCCCAGATGGAGTATTTTTCACGAGGATATAAATTCACGTATTTTTGACAATTTCTGGGTTCGGCATAATTACAGAACAATTGATCACAATATATGACTATTTATGAGGTTCAATATTATTGCAATATTTCTTTTAAATAATAGCCAGTTTGTGATTTTTTGTTTGTAGAGGCATTTTCAGGGGTACCCTCAAACACAAGATTCCCGCCTTTATCTCCAGCTCCTGGGCCAAGGTCTATAATCCAGTCAGAGCTTTTTATTAAGTCTAAATGATGTTCAATCAATATTACGGAATTACCTGCATCAACAAGTCTATGTAGGACTTTGAGTAACTGAGCACAATCTTCAAACGAGAGTCCTGTCGTTGGTTCATCTAAAATATACAATGTCTTTCCAGTAGCCCGTTTTGATAGCTCGGTGGCAAGCTTCACCCTTTGGGCCTCACCACCGCTTAATTGGGTCGCTGGCTGACCCAATTTAATATAACCAAGGCCAACATCTTGCAGAGTTTGCAGTTTGGTTTTTATCCGAGGAATGTTGCTGAAGATCTCTAAGGCTTCAGTCACTGTAGATTGCAAAACGTCAGATATGCTTAATCCACGATATTCTATTTCCAAGGCTTCCCTGTTATATCTTTTTGCAGAACATTCTTCGCATGGGACTGATACGTCAGGGAGAAATTGCATTTCGATGTTTATATAGCCGTCTCCAGAACATGCTTCACAGCGGCCGCCTTTAACATTGAATGAAAACCTGCCTGGTTTATACCCTCTACTTCTCGCTTCAGGGACTTGCGCAAAGAGTTCTCGCATAGGTGTAAACGTACCTGTATAGGTGGCGGGATTACTTCTAGGAGTCCTGCCGATAGGAGACTGATCGATATTAACAACCTTGTCTATATTTTCCAGACCATTGATAGATTTGAATTTGCCAGGTCTGTCTTTGGCCCTATAGAAATGCTGGGAGAGCCTTTTGTACAGGATCTCGTTAATAAGGGTACTTTTACCGGATCCGGAGACGCCGGTTATGCATACAAGAATTCCTAAAGGTATGGAAACATCAATAGAATTCAAATTGTTCTGTTCTGCACCTTTGATCTCCAGGTATTTCCCGTTAGTGGTTCGCCTAGTTTTAGGTGTATCTATAATTTTTTTCCCAGATAGATATTGCCCGGTAAGTGAATATTTTGACTTCATTACTTTCGATACAGTTCCTGAGGCGACGATTTCACCCCCATGTTCTCCTGCGCCGGGGCCCAAATCCACTATGTGATCAGCTGCCCTCATGATGGCTTCATCATGTTCCACTATAAGAACTGTATTTCCAACATCTCGAAGGCCTTTCAAGGTGTTTATAAGTCGATGATCATCCGCGGGATGCAATCCAATTGACGGTTCATCACATACATACAAAACCCCCATGAGTCCTGACCCGATTTGAGTTGCCAGCCGGATTCTCTGCGCCTCACCTCCACTCAAAGTGGAAGCAGTGCGTGAAAGAGTCAGGTAATCGAGCCCTACGTTAAGTAGAAATTGCAGTCTTCCTGATATTTCCTTTAGTATCTGTGATGCTATTGATTTGTCCCTATTAGACAAAGTTTTTGAATCTTCAAGTTCTTTAATCCATGTGGTAGCTTCAGTTATTGACTTATCTGCCACATTCATTATGGTGTCTTTACCAATTGTTACAGATAGTGACTCAGGCTTTAANCGTTGTCCATCACAGTCTTGGCAAGGTAGAGAGGTCATATACCTTTCTATGTCNTTTCTGACATTCTCGGATTCTGTTTCAGCATACCTGCGTTCTAAATTTCCTATGACTCCTTCAAACCGTCTATTCCATCTAAAGGTTCTGCCTCTCCTACTTCGATAGGACATTTTCACCTTGTTTTTTGTTCCATTCATTATCATGTCTAAGGTTTCAGGTTCTATGTCTTTGATGGGCACATCGACCCTAAAAGTGGCCACCTCAGATAATGAATTTAATTGGCTCATATGCCAAGAGGAGAGTGAGCCACCTCTAGACCAACCTTCAATTCCACCCTCCTCNATTGATTTTGATCTGTCTGGAATCACTAAGTCTGGGTCCACAACCATTTTGAAACCCAGACCTGTGCATGTACCACAGGCTCCGTGAGGATTATTGAAACTAAAGGTTCTTGGTTCAATTTCACCAAGGCTCACATTACAGTAAACACACGAGAATGCTTCTGAAAAAATGAGTTCCTCCTTTCCTGCAACATCAACTAGGACTATCCCGCCCGCCTGTTTTAAGGCAGCCTCTGTAGAATCACTTATTCTGACAGTGTCCATTTTCTCAGTGATTACAAGTCTATCGACGACCACGTCGATATCATGCCATTTCTGTTTGTCTAGCTGGAAATTTTCANTAAGATCTTTGATTTCACCATTTANGCGGACCCGCACAAAGCCGGACTTTCTGGCAGATTCAAATACTTCTTTGTGTTCACCTTTTCTTCTTCTCACGATTGGAGACAATATCTGAATCCGACTAGAGACGGGCAATCNCGTNATTGAGTCTACTATCTGTTGGACAGTTTGACTTTGTACGGGCCTTCCACATTTNTAACAGTGCGGCTTNCCAATTCTTGCNNAAAGCAAGCGAAGNTAATCAAATATTTCAGTTACTGTTCCCACAGTGGAACGAGGGTTATGAGAAGTTCCTTTTTGATCTATTGAAATTGCTGGCGATAAACCTTCAATGTAGTCAACGTCCGGTTTGTCCATGCGGCCCAAAAATTGGCGCGCATAAGCTGACAAGGATTCAACATATCTTCTCTGACCCTCNGCATATATCGTGTCAAAAGCCAAGGAGCTTTTNCCAGAACCGGAAACGCCTGTGATTACTACCAGTTTGTTTCTGGGAATTGTGACATCTACGTTTTTTAGGTTGTGTTCTCTNGCACCTTTCACCACTATGTTTTTTGTTAGGCTGGGTTTAGGCGGCATCGCACACTCTTAAGGTGGAAGATTCTTTATAAGGTTTACTCCCTGATTCTAACATCTCACTATACTGTTTTGAGAAAGAATGTAATCCATTCTCTAGACTTCATTGACCTGAACTGTCTGCCGTAAATACAATCGGCATGTGGGTTCAACCTTTTTATATNGAATTACCCATGGTTAATAGATCACGAATGGAAGGGAGCACTTTNGAATATGACCGATAGTTATAAGAAACCAATACCGGTACCAACACCTGAATCGGATGTTTTTTGGGCGAAAGCGAAAAAGCATGAGCTTTGGATTCAGAAATGTTTGAACTGTAATAAACCGTTTTTTTATCCGAGAATGAACTGCCCAAACTGTTTGTCGGACAACCTTGAATGGTTCAAAACCTCAGGATTAGGCACCCTTTATTCATACATGATAAATCACAGACCAGTCCGAGGGTTTGAGGAAGATGCCCCCTATGCTATAGCAATCGTTCAATTGGATGAAGGACCAAGGATGATGACTAATATTGTGGGGATAGAGAACACTCCAGAAAATTTAATCTTAGATATGAAATTAGAGGTTGTTTTTGAGGACATCGATGAAGAAATTGCAATTCCTAAATGGAAACCAGCTTAAATTTAGTCAATGCCATTAGTACCCGAAACAGGAAGGTAAACAATGAACTCGTTAAGATATAAAGCTGCAATCGTAGGGGCTTCAGAAACCACGGAATTAGGTTCTATACCAGATAAAACAGCTTTCCAACTACATGTTGATGCAGCGGTCAATGCTATAAATGATTGTGGGATAGACAAAAATGAAATAGACGGAATAGCTACTACTATGAGCCCAGCATCCTTGGCTCATTATTTAGGAATAGTACCCAAATGGATTGATAACACTCAAGTAGGAGGAACTTCATTTTTGGTGCATGTACGTCACGCCGCCGCTGCTATAGCGAGTGGATTGTGTGAAACCGTGCTGGTATCTATGGCGCAAAGTGGTCGCAATAGAGTAGGAGAGCAAACAGGCAGAATTGGTGATGTTTCTGGTCAATCAGAAGGCATAAGAGACAATTCATTTCCTGGACAATTTGAATCGATATATGGTGTAGCTGGACCTACAACTCAATTTGGAATGGGTGTTCTTCGATATATGAAGGAAACCGGATTAAGCCNTGAGCAATTGGCATCGGTTCCGGTTGCACAGCGAAAATGGGCTAATAAGGTTCCCAGAGCGATGTATGGAGACATAATTACGACTGATGACGTGTTCAATAGTAGGATGATTTGTTACCCCTTTCATCTTCTCGAATGTTGTCTTGTTACTGATGGAGGAGGTGCCCTTATAATCACCAGTTCTGAAAGAGCTAAAGATTTTCCTANCAAACCGGTTTACATNATGGGCACCGGTGAATCGGTTGAAACTCCGCTGGTAAGTCAAATGTACGATATGACTACCTCAGCAGCCTTTAAGACCTCGAGTAAAAAAGCTTTTGAAGAGTCTGGTATAAATCACAATGATGTGGATCATTTAATGGTGTACGACGCTTTTGCTCATTTACCAATATACGGATTAGAAGATTTAGGATTTGTAAAAAGGGGCGAAGCAGGGGCATTTATTGAGGAAGGGAACACTTCTCCTGGAGGTAAACTCCCCATGAATACCAATGGAGGGGGACTTTCCTATACCCACACAGGAATGTATGGGATGTTTGCTATACAAGAATCTGTAAGACAGGTGCGAGGAGAAGCTGCTCATCAAGTTGACGGAGTTAAAACTTCATTCTGTCAGGGAGTAGGGGGAATGTTTATGGCAGCGGGAAGTCTTGTGTTTACCAACGAAGAGCCNCATAAGTAAAAGGAAAACACTATTAACATGACTGAAATTTTGTGTTACGACGATAGCTATTTGCAGGATTTTGAGGCAGTNGTTACTGATGTTGTCGGGTCAGGGATAGTATTAGATAAAACCGTGTTTTACCCGGGAGGTGGTGGACAGCCTTGTGACACAGGCACAATAAAGTGGCAAGGTGGGTCAACTGAGATTTCTAAGGTCTCTAGAGTCGAAGGTAAATTGGTTCACAAAGTGGAAGACTCGATTCCAGATGTTGGAGAATCAATAACAGGGGTAATTGACTGGAATAAAAGGTATCAACTTATGAGGACTCACACTGCTTTGCATATTTTATGTGGAGTTGTTTGGAGGGATTTTGGTGCTCAGGTGACTGGAGGAAACATGACTCCTTTACAAGCTAGAATGGATTTTGAACTTTCTAAAATGTCTTCTGAATTTGCTTCAGATATTGAAAATCTTGTAAACCAAGAGGTGGAAGCAGAAAGAGAAATCAAAGTTTTTAACCTGTCTAGAGAGGAAGCTTTCCAAATTCCTGATCTAATACGGATGAAAATAAATAAATTGCCTGAATCTATTGCTGAGGTGCGGATAGTCGATATAACTGGCTTAGATCTTCAGGCAGATGGTGGAACCCATGTCCATAATACAAGAGAAGTGGGAAAAATAAGGGTGATAGGACATGAAAGCAAGGGTCGTATCAATAAGAGGTTGCGGATCGCCCTAGAGGATTAAAAAGGTTGATACCTTCGCTTTAAAAAGCTAGTATCTCGGAGCGGANATATTTTGGAATATCCAGAACGTAGGATTTACCCAAACAACTAGGAGAAAAATAATGGCATTTGAATTTCAAGACATATTGGCAAACCACATTCCGGAGACGTCTAGGGTTACGCCGGCAAGGAAAGGTAAGTATGATTTTGCGGTTGCTTACCCTGACCCGGTTTCTTTGCCACATACTGAAATTTTAGAATGCCTCAAAGAAGCATTGGAAGAATCAGGTTCCGAGTTGGCTGTTTATCCGCATCCTCAGGGGAACACACCCCTCAGGCAATACGTTGCTGAAAAGATTGGAAGAGACCGAGATATAAATGTTTCGGAAGATGAAATTATTTTGGGGAACGGTTCGGGTCAGCCAATAGACATGATATGTGCAGTGCTTCTGAATCCAGGAGATACAGTAATCACTGACAGCTTTGTTTACGGCGGCACCTTGAATACGCTTCGGCGACATTTTGCTGATATAAGAGGCGTCGATTCTGATGACAGAGGAATGGACCCAGAAAAATTAGACGCAGTTATAGGAGAGGCTATTAAATCAGGCCGCAAACCAAAATTTGTTTATCTGATTGCTACTTTCCAGAATCCGCAGGGGTGGACTATTCCTGAGGAAAGAAGAAAAGAATTGCTGGCTGTAACCCAAAAGCACGGGGTACCTATATTAGAAGACGATTGTTACGCTGATAATAGATATGATGGTGAANTACCAACATCGATAGCTAATCTAGACGATACTAACAGCGTCATGTACGTAGGTTCGTTTTCAAAAACTATTGCCCCTGGTATGAGCTTGGGGTATATGACTGCACCTAAGTTAATATTGGATAGGGCAATGGGAGTGAAGAGTGGGCGAGTAAGCGAATTTACAGCTATGGCGGTTGAAAAATACGCTAGAAAATATCTTGATGCCCATATTGAAGAAATAAATAGCATACAAAGAACAAAAAGAGATGCAATGTTAGCAGCACTGGGTGAAAATTTCGGTACAAGTGCCGAGTGGAGTAACCCAGATGGAGGACTTTATATTTGGGTGAAATTGAAGGAAGGCTCTGATATTGTTGCTTTAAATCAAAGGTCTGTGTCAGAAATTGATGTTGGATTTCATCCAGGTACTAACTACTCACCTTCCGGTAAGACTGGCCAAGACCATATAAGGCTTTGTTATGGGTATAACGAACCGGAAGATATCACTGAAGGGATCAGTCGACTTGCTAGCTTCCTTCATAAGGAAGGGGTATTGGACTCCTAGAAATTTTGTAAGATCTGTTTAATTCCTACTAAATTTGAATAACAAGTCCATATTAAGAGTGCTCGTTAGGCTCCGAGCCTCTCGTTTAAGTAAAATTAGGCATAACTCAATTCTTTTTGCAGCGGACGATTCCTCTAGAATCTCTTGGCGTATCTTGTTGGATCCTTGAAGTAATTGACCTAAAAAAAAAGATAATTTTTCAGGTTCATTCGGAATCGGAGTTTCCGCATCCCTAACCCAGCCCCCATTAAGATTAACAATTGATTTTAAATGCCTAGTAGCTGCCTTTTGAGCATCCTGTTTGAATTTTTCAGTAATTTCTTCCGAGCCGTCTACCCTATGTGTTTCAACTAATGCTTCAAGATAGGCCTTTTCTTCGATTAATTCCAATATTGTAAATCGAGTTTCTCCAACAGCAGTCAGGTATAGACGATCTTGAGAAATTTCTCTCATTTTTGTTATTTTGGCCAAAGTACCTACTCTGTGAGGGACTGCCGCGCCACCGACTTCTTTTCCCTCCTTGATTAAGACGACGCCAAACTTTGAGTTGGATTCTAAGCAGTCTTGAATCATAGAATGGTACCGGTCTTCAAATATTTGAAGAGGTATTGTACCCCCTGGGAAAAGGACAGTGCTCAAGGGGAATAAAGGTATTTTTTGTGTTTCCCTGTTCATGACTAGGTCCTCACGGTTCATGTATAAGAAGGTTGTTATTCCGACGTATTCATTCAGATGTATTATAGTTGTATTATTCCAATATCGGTAANATTGTTGTAATTTGCAGTGGTTGGTAGGCTTATTATGGATATGTATATGGAATCATTACCAACCCTCAGCAATAGAATGTGGAGGCCAAATGCACGAAGTATTTAGTGATGCTATTGAAAGGCTTAGTAACGGCGAAAAAGTTGTTGTCGCTACTGTCGTTCGTACCAAAGGGTCTACTCCTCAGAAACCTGGAGCGAAGCTACTTGTAAGAGAAGACGGTTCTGGTGCAGGTACTCTTGGAGGAGGCTGTGTGGAAGGGGATATTTGGTTTGCTGCTAAACAATTAATGCAAGATGGTGGAAGTACTGAGTACCGAGAATATGAGCTAAATGAGGATTTAGCGGCTGATGATGGATTGGTCTGTGGGGGGACGATGTATTTCCTCATNGATCCTGTGTATTCGCCAGAATCATATTTGCCGTATGCTTCTGAAATAGATAAAGCATACGCAGGTGAAGGTGCTGTTGCCTTGGCGACAGTTGTGAAAAGTGGGAATGTTGGGGATTCAAAAATAGGAGACAAGCTATTTGTTAGAGAGAACGGCGAATTCGAAGGCTCTATAGGTAGTAAAGAAGAAGATGAGAATGCGAAAACAAAGGCCTTTGAGCTTATGATACATGGCCGTAATGAGTATGTTAAAACAGATTCAGGAACTGAATATTTTATCGAGGCATATACCACTCCACCCCAATTANTCATTTGCGGNGGTGGGCATGTGTCACGGGCCTTAGCCTCACTCGCAAAACCTCTGGAATTCAGGCTTTTTATCACGGATGATAGAGAAGAATTTGCAAATCCGGATCGATTTCCGGAGGCGGATATAATAGTTTCTGAAACTCCAGAAGCTGCGCTCCCAAAATTACCTATAAACCCGAACACTTTCATTGTAGTAGCTACGAGAGGCCATCGTTATGACAATGTTGCCTTGCTAGCAGCTGCACGAACCTCTGCAAAATATGTCGGCTTGATGGGCAGTAAAAGGAAAACCATTCTTATATACGAAGATCTTATTAGGGAAGGCCTTGAATATGATCGCCTAAATGAAATAAGGTCACCNATAGGATTAGACATAAGGGCGCGAACTCCCGAAGAAATTGCGCTCAGCATTATGTCAGAAATACTCATGTTCCGTCTTGGGGGATCAGGGGCGCCGATGAAATTGGACAAAAAACAAATTGATCGTATTAAAAGTAAAGTAGATCAAGATTCAAAGAGTTTTGTAGAAGCTACATAGGGTTTTAAATTGTCTATAACAGGTATTTTGACCGCAGCTGGTTTATCTACCAGAATGGGTACGCCTAAAGCTCTTCTTCCATGGCGAAACACTACTTTGATAACCCACCAAATTGGGTGTTTGCTTGCTGGAGGCTGTGAAGAGGTTGTCGTTGTATTGGGTCATGAGTGCACCACGATATCCAAGGAAATCGACATGAAGTTTGCGGTGGATTCNCCCATTACNTTGGTTTGTAATATCGAATATGAGATGGGAAGGGCTACCAGTATTAAGCAAGGAATATTGTCAGCATCTTTTGACTCAAGTGGGTTTTTGCTTATAGCTGTAGATCAGCCTACTGAGAATCACATAGTCTCAAGAGTAATAGCTGAACATGTTTCTGCTAACACTTTTATAACCTCCCCTAGATATGAGGGCCATGGTGGGCATCCCGTTTTGTTTTCTAGTGATTTAAGATCAGAGTTATTGAATATTAGTGATGATACACAGGGGTTGAAACCGGTATTCGAGAATTATAGACCTGCATTGAACCGAATAGACTTTGAAAGCCCTTTGGTGAGACTAGATCTAAACGATTACGATACTTATTTGGAAAGTTATAATTTGTTCTCTGAAAATATATGAAAATTCTAGTTGTTTTCTGCTATTCGATCCATTTACTTATGGCTTTATCCAACTTTAGGTTTAATTCTTCGTGGTCTTTTCCTAAAGTAGCTATGCTCTCTAGATCTCCCATAGTTGACGCTTCTTCCAGCTTTTCTTCTAATTCTTTAATTTTGGACTCTAAGTTAGCTATTAAATCTTCATGATTCTCTTTTCTTGAACGATTGTTACCTTGTGGCTTTGATTTCTTGGGGTTAACTCTGGATTTTGCTTTAGTTTTCTTCTGAGGCGGTAACTGAACTGGTCTATTATCTTCTAAAGATTGAGTAGTGGGATTAGATTCAGATAGCAATTCCTCGTAAGTTCCTTCAAAATGACGTACCGACCCATCTTCAATAATAAGNAGGTTGTCGGCTAATAGAGCTATTAAGTGCCGATCATGCGAGACGAACATTGTNGTGCCTTCGAAACTTTTCAACATGGCTTCTAGAGACTCACGACTCAGTATGTCAAGATGGGTGGTTGGCTCGTCTAATACCAATACATTTGGCTCAGTTATCAAAAGTCTGCTTAATGCTAATCTACCTCTTTCTCCTCCACTTAAAGAAGACACTTGATCAAAAATCTCTTCTCCNGTAAATAGGAATCGGGCAAGAAAACTGCGTGCTTCACCTATTGAAANGTTTTTAATTTCTAATAGAGCTTCAAGTACGGTTATATGGTCAGGAATTTCATCCGAGCCTTGTCTAAAATATCCAATCTTGACGTTGTGTCCTAAATTTGATGATCCCGATAAGGCTGGAATGTCCCCGATGATGGTTTTCAATAAAGTGGTTTTACCTATGCCATTGTTTCCTATTATGGCTGTTGTAGTTCCTCGCTCTATTTCGATATCAGGTACATCAAATAGCTTGATCTTTGTGTCTTCGGATGAAAATCCTACATTTAAGCCATTGGTGCTAATCACTGTTTNTCCTGTACGACTCGCAAACCCGGAAGATATAGAAACGGTTTGTTCATTGGTCGGTGCGTCCATTCTCTCGATTCTTTCGAGTCTTTTTGCTCTGCCTCGTGCCTCTNTGGATCTTTGCCCAGCATGATATCTGGCGATGAAATTCTGCTCTCTTTTGATATATTCCTGTTGACGTATATATTCTTTTTCGAACCTAGCATCTTCCTCTGATTTGAGGGTTTTATATTTGGAATAATTTCCACGGTAAGATTTTAGTTGGCAATTATCTATCTCCCATATTTCAGAAGCTACACGATCTAAAAAAAATCGGTCATGTGAGACGACCATAAAAGCATTTTGAGACCTGTTTAAGAAATCTTCGAGCCATTCAAGTCCCTTAAAATCTAGGTAGTTTGTGGGTTCATCCAGTACGAGCAGATCAGGGTCGGCTAGTAAAGCTGTTGCTAAAGCAGCTCTCGTTCTTTCCCCGCCGCTTGCATCTGATACNAGTGTTGTAAGATTCGTGTCACTTAAGCCCACCCCTTCTACGACACGGTCCATTCTATTTTGATAATCGTAGCCACCTAGTGATTCATATTCATCCAAAAACCCTGAGTATCTTTTTTCTGCCTGTGATCNTTCACTTCCTTCAGACTCTTGAATTGCGAAAGCACTAGCCTCCATATCTTTTTCTAGCTGGGTTAGGTGTTCAAAAGCTTTACTGATTTGGTCACTTAATGTTCCAGATCCTGACTGTAAGGCAGTTTGTGGAACATACCCCACTCTGAGAGAATCAGATTTAAAAATATCTCCCCCATCAAAATCTTGCAGGCCTAATAACACTTTAATCAGGGAAGTTTTACCGCTTCCGTTTGGACCAACTATTCCAATGTGAGCTTTTTCGTTCACTTGCAATGTGACATCAGAGAAAATCTCTATATCTGCATAATGTAGTTGTAGTTGTGAGGCGCCTAGTAATGACATAGATTCATTAAATTTGTTAATAGTTAATAGGATTAGTAATGAAATATAATTGAGTCAATAACTCAGAGTTTTATTCTATAGTGAAAATTAAAGTTTTGGTGGATTGAATATGCCTTTTTTGTTTACTGTTTTGGTTCATCATTCTGAACCAGGGGATCCGGATTTAATGAGTTGGCTGATAGATACGATAAGACATTTGATAGGTGGAGATTCTACCCTGGCCTTACTAGTTCTATTCTTGGTTATTATCGCTGTTCCGATAGCAATTGTGGCTGCATATAAACTGTTTTTCTAGAAATTAGAAAGGTATATCAGATAGTGAATACCAATTTGCATGCGGCTCTACCGGTATTCCCTTTGACGTAAATATCTGCCCAATTTTAATTTCCATCTCATTATCGCGTCTATCACCATCAGGTACTAAAGGGTAGAATTTTGCGGTCCTGTAATTGCATACCCAATAGGATGGTTTATTTTTCACCACACCTTTAAATATGGCGGCTGTCATAGTACTGCCTAGTCCTAGGTTGGCTATATGAGAACTCACAGAGTTGATGTCATTGATCATTCTTTGAGTTATTGGATTTTCAAATACAATCCAACAACTATCGTATTCATCGGATTCTATGTTTGCGACTTCAGAGGTGATAGGCTGCTGTTCGGGGAGAATATTTTTTAAAGATGCATCGATATTTTTGAAAAACGGATCATCATTTGTGTTTAATAGAAGAGCTGACTTTGATAACACTGTGATTTTGTCAGTGCTATCTGGGAAGGTAAGGTCTTCAACCCTAAGAATAGCAGAGAGGATGTCAGATTCATCCGACTTAGGTTTATTGCGTTTGCCAAAGATACTTTTAAGTAGGCCCACAGTCTTTATATTACCTAAGTAAGTGCCAATTTTGCCGTTGCATTTCCATGAGTCTATCTATTCTCACTTCTGTCTTGGGGTGTGATGACATCAGTGATGCAATTGCATTACCTTGCAGCGCAGGAATAATGAAAAATGCGTTAGCATGCTCAACTTGGCGAAGATCTTTTTCAGGTATTTGCGCTATTTGTCCGCTTATTTTATTAAGGGCTGAAGCAAGGTTGGATGGGCTTCCAGTCATGATTGCACCTTCTCTGTCAGCTGCTAATTCTCTATATCTAGAAAGGGTACTTATCAGAATTTGACTAACAAAATAAATTACTATCACCCCGACATAAACAGCCATCATAATCATAGCAGCTTGACCGCCATTACCTTCCCTTCTATGTCCTCCAAAACCACCGAATAGGCTCATCCAAAATAGCATCTGCATCAAAAATCCAGCTATTACTACAATAAGGCTAGCCCATGTCATTACCATAACGTCGCGATTTTTTATGTGTGCAAGTTCATGGCCAATGACCCCTTCTAGTTCATCGTCATTTAACCGATTTAGTAGTCCAGTGGTCACTGCTACTGTAGCATGGTTTGGACTTCTACCTGTGGCAAAGGCATTTGGTGCCTCTATGTCCATTATTGCAACTGTGCGTGGTTTTGGAATGCCGCCAACTTGTGAGAGTCTTTCTATCATGCCATGTAGTTTTGGTTGCTCCTCCGCAGTAACGGGTTTTGCCCCAGTAGTTTTTAGAACGAGTTTGTCAGACATGAAATATTGGAAAAACACCATTGCGATCCCCATACCAAGTACAAGAAAGAGAGGCAACCCGGAAATAAGCAATATTCCGAATAGGGCTATGTAAGCTATAAATAGCATTAGACCAGTCATTACCATTCTGATTGTTAATTGGTGGTCTTTTCCAATTGAATTTCGTTGCATTCTTTTTCAACACCTTCGGGTGATTAAATGTCTTATTTCAATTATATTATATCCGTCGCCCTTAATTTGGATTGTGAGATTAATTATTGCGACAAAATTTAGCAACCATTGAGATCTTGAATTATTTAGTGAGGAAAGCATAGTGGTCTGGAAAACTGTCGGTCAGTCTACTGCTATCAAACGCATTTCAAATGCTCTCAATCTCGAAAGGTTATCTCATGCTTATTTGATATCCGGTATTGATGGCGTGGGGAAACTGACGTTTGCTCTTGATATAGCAAAGCTAGCCAACTGTTTGGATATGGGCAAGACGTTAGAACCGTGTGGGTCTTGTAATCAATGCAATAGAATTGATTCCTATAACCATACCGATGTACAGGTTTACGATGTCAAGAAAGATACTGAGGATGCTAGTAGATCTTCTACTATGGTTACCCTTGAGCAACTAAGAGAAGACTTTCTAAAACAAGTTCATCGGAAGCCTTATGAAGGGCGTAAAAGGGTATTTATCATCGCATCGGTTGAAAGTATGAGATCCGAACAATCCAATATTTTG